>CADBKB010000151.1 GCA_902795095.1 Oscillospiraceae bacterium | reverse complement strand
CAGCAAGGTGACCAACGGTATGACCGCCACCACCTTCGTGCCCGACGGCACCTGCACCAGAGGCCAGGTCGTGACCTTCCTGTACCGCGCCATGGACGCGGACAAGGAGTAATCACAACTGATTCTCTGAAACTCGCATAATCCCCGCCGGGGCTGCGCAAGCAGCCCCGGCATTCTTTTTCTGATTGGGTTAAATGAGATGCTGCGATGAAATGAGAATGAGCCATTATACATACCAATTTCTGGCCTTGACGGCGTGAACAAACAGGGGAGGGGATTTCTAAGCATTGTGCTCAAACGTATCCCGGTTTTCTTCTTACATCCACACACAAAAACAGTGTTGATTTCGAAAATGTTTGAAATTTCTCGGTAATATTCCACAAAAAATTAGGTGTACAATCCGGAAATCATATGGTATTATAACGTTAGATTTCATGCAGTTTTTCCGCTGCAGAGTGAAAGGAGAAAGCATTCGATGAAACAGTACACCAAACGTTTGCTCAGCATGCTGCTGGCTCTGGCGATGCTCCTCAGTCTTGTTCCCGCTTTTGGACTGGGCGCTGCCGCTGCCGACGGCGAGGTTTACAAGGTGACTGCACCCCATGCGGTGAAGGCTGACAAGACCAAGGCCGCAGCCGGTGAGACCGTCACCATCACCGCCGATGAAACCATCGAAAAGGTTACCGCGGCTGACGCCGAGGGAAATGAAGTGGCCGTCACAAAGAACGGCACCACCTTTACCTTCAAGATGCCTGCCAGTGATGTGTCCCTGAAGACCTACTATGCAACAACGGCCATTCCTGCCCTGCAGGATCTGAGGGTGCAGGGCAACCCCTTCATCCCCATTTACGACTTCAACCCCGATACCGAGCCCCATATCTGGGAGGATCCGGACAACCCCGGCGAGTACCGCTTCTATTTCCTGAGCTCCCACGATATGAACAAGACGAGCTACTGCTCCAACAACCACGTTCTGTATTCCTGCCCCGTGGACGATCCCTTCAACTGGACCTACCACGGTGTCATCGTCGGCCCGGACAACACCGAGCACAACGACACCCTCTACGCCCCCGATATGTGCTGCGTGGAGGATCCCACCTCTCCCACCGGCAAATACTATTACTACTATCCCTGCAACCAGGCCGGCGGCCGCCAGACCATGGTGCTGCGCTCCAGCCGTCCCGACGGCAAGGGCGATCCCTTCACCGTCATCAACTGGGCGGACGACAGCCACAACCGCACCCTGGGCAATATCATGACCTTCGACCCCTCCGTCTTTGTGGACGACGACGGCAAGGTCTACGGCTACTGGGGCGGTTATCAGTCCTCCTGCCATGGCGCGCAGCTGGATGAGACCATGTACAATGCCGTTCCCGGCACCCAGGTGGACGACATGTTCGAAGGCGACGGCGTGCGTGGCTCGAGATTCGGCTTCTTCGAGGCCTCCTCCATGCGTAAGATCGGCGACACCTACGTGTTCGTCTACAGCTCCAGCGGCAAGAGCGGTGACCCCTACAGCGGCGACTATCACCACCTTGCCTACTGCTACGGCAAGAACCCCCTCGGTCCCTGGACCTACGGCGGCGTCATCGTTGACGCCCAGGCCTACGGCTTCTACGGCGGCGGCAACACCCACGGCTCTCTGATCCAGCTCGGCGACCAGTGGTATGTCACCTATCACCGCAATGTCGAGACCGACGCCCGCCAGGCGATGGTTTCCCCCGTGGACGTCACCATCGACGAGGACGGCGCCGTCCATATCAGCGAGGCGGAGGTCTCCTCCGAGGGCTTCTACATCAACGGCCTGAACCCCTATGCCAAGGTTAGCCTCGGCACCGCGTCCTACGCCAAGAACTGCGCCATGCGTCCGCTGTACGAGCATGACGTGGAGTCTCTGCCCATTATCAACACCCGGTCGAACACCGTGTTCGGCGTGACCTACTTTGACTTCAACACCGAGGCCCCCGAAGGCGCGACCTCGTCGCTGGATGTCACCCTGATGCCGAACGGCGGCAGCGCGACGATGAACGTCTGGGTACAGTCCGCGGACGTTCCCGATTCCCAGAAACGGAACTTCAACACGGCCAACGCCACCAAGATCGGCGAGATCAAGATCACTGCCGATATGCCGAAGGAAATGACTACGCTGAGTGTTGATACGCCTTATGTGGATCAGCTCGACGGCAAGTACGGCGTGTTCTACACCTTCTCCGACGTCTCCGGTAACAATTTCGCCGAGTTCTACGACATGCAGTTTACGTACTCCGATCACGAGCACGAATTCGAGGCCTCCGTTGTTGCGCCCACCTGCCTTGAGGGCGGCTACACCCTGGGCAAGTGCAAGATCTGCGGCAAGGAACTCAAATACGACTACACCGAGGCACTCGGCCATGACTGGGACGAGGGCACGGTCACCGTGGAGCCCACCGAAACCTCCACCGGCATCCTGACCATCACCTGCCAGCGCTGCGGCGAGACCAAGACCAAGAAGATCCCCCGCGTCGGCAGCACCGTTCCCGAGGACATTGATTTCACCAATCCCGACGCCGCCTCTCAGTTTGAGATCGTGAACAAGAACTCCGCCGCCATCGAAGACGGCACCGGTCTGGCCCTGGTCTGCACCCGTCCCGCCTTTGAGGACTGCAAGGAGCAGAACTCCGGCGATCAGGCCACCACGCCTGAGGACGTGGTCGTGTACGAGGCCGAGGGCGACTGGGTTGCCACCCTGGAGGTCGATTTCAGCACCAACGGCGCCTCCAACGGCTACTACCAGTTCTTCGGCTTCTACGCCTCCGAGGGCGAGGACTTCCAGAACCTGGTGGGCGTGCGCGGCGGCGACGGCGCCATGCAGAACTTCATCCGCGAAGGCGGCACGATCCTGCATCAGGACGAGGACGGCGTCAACTCCGCCCCCGGCTTTGCCAATAACGGCGCGACCTACTGGCTGCGGATCGAGAAGATCGGCACCACCTACACCTGCTTCCGTTCCGACGACGGTGAGAACTTCACCGAGATGTTCGCCTATGAGGACACCAACGTCGATGC
>CADBKB010000150.1 GCA_902795095.1 Oscillospiraceae bacterium | reverse complement strand
CACATTCACATTGGCCTCCGCGGTAAAGGGAAAATATACCCCGGTGATCTCGAGCCGGGACAGGCCCCGGGACCACAGGACCGGCTTCGGCGGCGCATAGTATCCTTCCAGCAGCGGCTGGCTTTGTCCGAAGGCGGTCATGGCCGATCTTGCCCGCTCCGCCAGCTCCCGCACAGTGCAGGGCAGTCTGAAGACGCCGTCGGCGTCTTCGCAGTCCTCCAGCTCCCCCCGCAGGGCGTTGGCCCGGTCCGTCAGCGCCAGGCACAGGCGCTGAAGCTCCTCATCCGTGCCGGGGGCGATGACCATCCCGGTGCTCTGCGCATAGGTGTCGCGGTAATAATTGGCGCCGCAGCCAAACACAAACATGAAAAACACAAGGCCCAGGATACTCAGCGCATTCACCGCCCCACGCAACAGCACCTGTCCCGGCTTGCCCCTGAAAATATGTATGATCCAGCAGATCATCGCGATCAGCACAGCCGGCGCCGCCGCATACACGATCAGCTCGCCCAGGGAGCAGGGCAGCAGCCCCGTGAGAAAGCTGATGGGCGTCCGGTAGACGCGATAAATACCCCGCGCGAATACATGCTCGGCAAAGCGCGGCGAGCAGCAGGCCAGCAGAAGCGTCAAGCCTGCGACGGGCCATAACAGCAGCGGAAGATATCTCTTTGACATGGCAAATGGCCTTTCTACAGGGGTTTTCCCGTATTATATCGTATTTTCGGGAACGATGCAATACGGCTCCGCTGCCAATCCCCGGAAAAGCGCCCGCCCCGGGATGGGCAGGCGCCTGTATATGGACTATTCTTCCCCACGCCGGGCATTCAGCTCGGCCTCGGCCTGTTCCAGCTCCACCGGCTCGATGGATTTGTTGGTGATCCGGTAGATCCGCTTGCAGTGCTTGAGCACCGACGGACGGTGGGTGGCGACGATACAGGTCTTGTTGGGGCAATGGCGGATGATATTGTCCAGCACTCGCTGCTCCGTCTGCTCATCCAGGGCGCTGGTGACCTCGTCGAGCAGCAGGATCGGCGCATCGCGCAGCATGGCACGGGCGATGGACAGCCGCTGGGCCTGCCCCTCGGAAACGCCGCGGCCGCGCTCGCGCACTCTGCTGTGGATGCCCTCGGGCAGCTTGCTGACAAATTCCCAGGCGCAGGCCAGCTTCAGGCACTGGATGATCTCCTCGTCGGTGGCGTCCTCGCGGACCATGCGCATGTTTTCGGCGATGGTGCCATAGATCATGCTGTTGCCCTGGGGCACATAGGAGATGAGCTGGCGCAGATCCGCGTTCATCTCCACCCGGCGGCCGTCCGCGGTTTCCAGCATCATGGCGCCGCCATCGGGGCGGATCAGGCCCAGCATCAGGCGGAACATGGTGGTCTTTCCTCCGCCGGACTCGCCCAGCACCGCGACAATCTCATTGGGCCGCGCGCAGAAGCTGGTATTTTCATAGACATTGGCGCCGTCGTCGTAGGCATAGGTCACATCCTGGAGCACCAGGGAAATGCCCTCCCCCGCGACCTCGGAAATCTCCTGCAGGATCTGCGGATTGTGGTCCTCCTTGGGCAGATCCACCAGCTCGCGGATGCGGTGGGCGGACACGGCGGAGTTCAGCATTCCCGGGATGGTGCTCACCAGGGAGTTGAACTTGGCGCTGAGGCTGGCGCGTTGCTGCAGGAAGAAGGTCATGTCGCCGTAGAGGATGGCCCCGGTCCAGAGCCGGAACAGGCAGTAGCCGAAGGCAACCATGCTCACCACGGTGGAGACCACGGTCATCATGATGTTCGTCTTGATCTCGAAGCGGTTGTAATCGAGGTTGTATTCCTTGTATCGCTGCTGCCAGGACCGCAGGAGCTTAGAATAATGCCCCAGGATGCCGAAGGATTTGATGGAATCGAAATTATAGAAGGTCTCCATTTCAAAGGACACCATCTGCGATTTCATCTCCAGCACCCGCTTGCGGTACATCTTCATCTTGCGCATGATGTAGTGGGACATCAGCAGCAGGAAGGGCGCCGACAAGATGGCGATCCAGGCCATGGTGGGATCCATCCGCATGAGCACAAAGAAGGTCATGGCGAAGGTATAGAGATTGATGGCCAGATTCGGGATCCAGGAAATGGCGTTGGAGGAGATGGTGCTCACATCGGAATTAAAGCGATTGAGCAGATCGCCGTTCTGGTAGTTGTTGAGCTCCTCCCAGCGGGCGTCGATGATCTTGTCGAAGATCTCGGCCTGGATGTCGTTGTGGACATAGATGGAGATCCGGGTGGAAACCCGGCTCATGACGGAATTGAAGGCCAACGCCAGAGCGGTGGACAGCACCACAAGACCGATCAGCAGCGGCAGCTGGTCGGTTCGCTTTTCCACAATGATGTTGATGAGCAGTCTGGAGACGTAGGCGGTGCCAAGAGAGAAGGTGGACGAAAAAACTCCGAGAAAGGTATAGAAGATCACGATCCACTTATACCGCTTTGAGAACTGGAAAATCCATTTCCAGTCGTCCAGAAACTCGCGGAAGGTACCGTCACGCATCTTGTCCAGCAGAGCCTGCACAAATTCACTTTTTAGGATCCGGTTGATCCCGGTAAACTTTTTTTCTTCCATCGTTCAGAAATGACAGCAAATGTCGGCGGTTTTCATCCTTCTTACTGTATCACAGTTCTCCGGATTTGTACAGAGTCAAGCTACAAAAGGCGCATGGCCCGGGCCTGCTTGCTCAATGGCTCCTCCGGCAGGGCGGCGATGTCCGCCAGCTCTGCAAGCCGCCCGGCATTGCCGCTTTTCAGCTCCAGCTCCAGCTCGAAAAAGCGCTCCCGCTCCCGCGCTCCGAAGAGCTCCCCGGCGTCCGCCGCCAGCTCGATGATCGCGTCCGGCAGGGTGAGCGTCACGCAGCGCCGGGTAAAGCGCGCGCCGCACACCGGGCGCAGCTCCTCAAGTTGCGTGAGCGTCTCCGGTGCGCCGAGCTCGGCCAGGGCCCGGAGCTCCGACGCCGTGGGCGCGGGCGCATCAGCGGTGCGCACCAGCTCCCATTCTCCCCGGCTGTGCCCTTGCCCGGGGGTTTTGCAGGTAAGCACGCTGCGGTAGTTCTCCCGCCGGATGCGCAGCGTCCAGCGCC
>CADBKB010000149.1 GCA_902795095.1 Oscillospiraceae bacterium | reverse complement strand
GGCGAACAGCTTGATCTGCTCCGCCAGCTCGCCGCGGGTCATGGGGTTATCATAGGTTTCGTTGGGCTCGTCGGCGGTGAGGCCCAGGCCCACAGCCTGGCCAAAGGCCACGAAAATGGTATCGTTCAGCCGCATGGACAGGGGGGTGGCGGCGCTCGCGTCGGCGGGCACGATGCCAAACTGGGCCAGGGTGGCGACGGCCTCCTCACCGGAGGCGACGGGCAAACCGGCAATCTGGCACAGAGCGTAGGTCAGATCGCCCACGTTGGCTTCCTCGTCCACGCCGAAGGCGTCCTCGGCCTTGGGGGCCATCAGGCCATTTTCAAAGACGAAGCGCACGGCCTCGTAATGCTCGCTGCCTTCCACCACGTCGGTCAACTCCACCTGGGTGTTGTCCTTGACGCCAAAGGGATTGAGGATCGCGTCAAAGAGCTCCGCATGGGCGTTGATGGCCCCGGCGCTGCCCACGGTCTCGCGCACGCCATTCTCCGCCAGCTTGCGGAACAGCTCCGCGGAGGCGGACACGGTCTCGGGGGTCACGGCCTTGAGCTGGCGCATATAGGTCAGGTTCTGGTCCTGAGGACGGCCATTGATGGCGGCGACCAAGGCGTTCAGCGCGCCGCTCAATTCGCCCTGGGGCTTGGCCAGGGAGGAATGGGCTTTCAGGATATAGCCGTTCAGCGTCTCCTGATCAAAGGCGCGGGCGTCGATCTGATCCGCCAGGGACTCATACACCCCATAGGTCTCCGCGACGTTGGGGTCACGGTAGGTGAGGAGATACACGCCATAATCGTCAATGGCGCCAGCCCAGGGGGTGTACACACCGTACTGATCGCGCAGCTGCGGGATCAGGTAGAGGTCGGACACCAGGGTGGTGATCACGTCCAGGCTGGCGTCATAGTCCTCCATGCCCAGGGTGGCAAAATCTGCAATCAGCCCATTGAACTGCACGTTGCTGTCCACGATCACAGCCTCGCGGGCGGCGGGCACAGGCAGGTCATAGGCCACGGACTCGATGGGCGCGGCGTCCAGCCTGCCCGCAAAGGCATCGGCCAGGGGCTGGTTGAGGGCGATGCTCGCCTCGTTGCCCACAAAGCTCAGGATGGCGTTGGTCTTGTTTTTCATGGAAGCCTGGATGGCGGTCAGCTTGTCGGCAACGGCCTGTGGGTTCTCCGCCAGAGCGGCCTCCACTTGCTCCAGGAAGGTGTAGTAATCCAGATAATTGATGTAGTTCACATACCGGTAATATTCGCTGGCAACAGCCATGGCGCGGTACCGAGCCACATTGTAGGCAGTGCTGTTGATGCTGGCGCGCAGGGCCGTCTTGGCGGCGCTCACCTTTTCCTGCAGCTTGGCAAGATCGGTGAACTGGGTGTCAAACAGCAATTCATACGCCAGGTCATAGGCCGCGGCCAAGTCGCCGTCCAGGCTGGTCCAGCCTATGCGCAGCTTGGGCTTCACGGCGCTGTCCGGGTTGAAGGCCAGCATATTGACGCTGCCGTTATACAGATAGCGGGCGGTCAGCACGTCCAGTTCTTCCTTGGCGTGGGCGCTGGTATCCAGCTGGCCCACCAGGGCACTGAACAGCTTGACCCACAGAATATCCTCCTGGGGCACGCCGCTGGCATCCAGATAGATGTTGGCGCGGCCCACGCCGTCCACGTCCGCGGTGACGCTCACGCGGCGGATGCCGTTCTCGCCGGTCTCGTCGCTGATGGGATAGGTCTTCATTTCCTCAGGCAGGCTTTCTACGGTGACGGCCTGCAGCTGGGCCACCAGGGCGGAGGCGTCCTCGTCCTCCTTGGGGGCGTTGGTGAAATCAATGATGGCCTGCTTTTCCTCGTCGGTCATGCCGGCCTTGATCTCGGCCAGCTTGGCGGCCAGGGCGGCGTCCGCTTCCTCACGGCCGCCGGGCACGGGATAGGTGGTCACCAGGGCGGTGGCTTCCTTGTCCAGCAGCCACTTGGTGATGCCCGCCTGGAAGACGCCGGCCTTGTTCCATTCGTCCACGCTGTCCAGGGCCTTCTCTTCTTCAAAGTAATCAAACACGTTGCCGGAGGTCACATAGGAATAAGCGATGTCGGGGATGAGTTTGACGCCCAAATTCTCGTTCTCGCCCACCAGGCGCTGGGACAATTGCAGGCTGGTCACCATGGCGTCCATCATATCCTGGTTAAAGCCAGTCTCCGCTATGGCCCGCAGGCTGTCGTCCACGGTGGTCTTGAAGAGCTCGCCGTCGTTCTCATTGACGTTCTGGGCCACGAACACATAGGCGAGTTCAGGCGCAGCCACCTCCACGCCGCAGCCGAAGCTGCCGGTGGGCAGCGCTTTTTTGAGGTTCTGCATCAGGGGGGAAGACGCGTTGCCCAGCAGCGTGGCCATCAATTTCATCTGCATGGCTTCCGCAGGGTCATCCTTCATGCCGGGGCAGGGGATGTAATAGTAGATCACGCTCTGGTTCTCGGTGCTGCTGTCCGCCGTCACCGGGAAGCCCAGCTTTTCCACCACGGAGGCCGTAATGGCGGCGTAATCAGGCTCTTCAAAGGTGAATTCCTGCTTTTCATAGGGCGCGTAGGCCGCGTCGAGCAGGCTCAGGAAGGCCGCGTAATCGGAAAACTCGCCGTACAGATAGGCGATGCTGTTGGAGGGATGATAGTACTTGGCATGGTAGGCCTTGAGGTCGTCCCAGGTCATATCGGGGATATAATCCGGGTCGCCGCCTTGGCACAGGCCGATGGCAGCGCCGGGGAAGGCCAGGCGGTTGGCGTTCAGCAACGCCGCTTGGTTGATATTGTAGGCGCCCTTCATCTCACTGTACACGGTGCCTTCGATGGTCAGGTCGTCCTCCATGCTGGCCATGCGATAGCGCCAGGCCTCGGTGCGGTAAATGTTTTCATTTTGCAGGATCATGGGATGCAGGCAGCTGTCGGTATACAGATCTGCATACTTGAGCAGCTGCGCTTCGCTCAGAGACGCCACGGGATAGGTGGTCATGGCGTCATAGGTGCTGGCGTTCATGTAGGTGTTGTAGGTCTGATAGGTAAGATTGAACCACAGAGCGGAGGAGGGATACTTCTCCGAGCCGCTCAGGGTGGCATGCTCAAACACATGGGGCAGGCCGGTGTTGTCGATGGGGCGGGTCTTGAAAACCAGATCGAACACGCGGTTG
>CADBKB010000148.1 GCA_902795095.1 Oscillospiraceae bacterium | reverse complement strand
TAGACGCCTACTCCCTTAGCAGGGGAGCCCCTTCGGCCTCTTGGGTACTTCTCCGAATCGTTCACATTATGAAACAGAAAGAATGGCGGAGAGAGTGGGATTCGAACCCACGGCCCGTTGCCGGGTCACCGGTTTTCAAGACCGGCTCCTTAAACCGCTCGGACATCTCTCCGTACTTGTTTAAGCGAAAATATAGTATCATGTCGCCCCGGGTTTGTCAACTAATTCTTTTTGGCCGTTGTTTTTTCGCTGCAGATGCGGTATGATAATAAGACAAGGATTGACAATTCGGAAGGAGGCGGCGGGATGATCTGCAATGTCCATTCCCTTGGCTTGAGCGGCATCAACGGGTATGAGGTCCAGGTGGAGTGCTATATCACCAACGGCCTGCCCGCCTTTGAGATCGTCGGTCTGCCCGACGCCGCGGTCAAGGAGGCCAGGGAGCGGGTCCGCGCTGCGGTCAAGAATTCCGGCTTTAAGTTTCCCGTCAGCCGCATTACCTGCAATCTGGCGCCTGCCGGCACCAAAAAGTCCGGCACGCTGTATGATCTTCCCATTCTGCTGGGCATCCTCTGCGCCACCGACCTGTGCAGGCTGCCGAAGGAGCGCTGCGCGTTTCTGGGCGAATTGAGCCTGGAAGGGGCCGTGCGGCCTGTGCCCGGCGTGCTGCCCATGGCGCTGGCCGCCAAGGAGCAGGGGATCAAGAGCCTGTATGTGCCCGCCGACAACGCCCCAGAGGCCACCCTGGCCCAGGATATCACCGTTTACCCCGTCAAGGACGTGAGTCAGCTCGTTTCTCATCTGCGCGGCGAAATGCCCATCGAGCCCCAGCCGGAATGGAAGCCCGACGGGCGCAGGAGTCAGGTGCTGGACTTCTGCGACGTCAAGGGCCAGGAGAATGCCAAGCGCGCTCTGGAGGTGGCCGCCGCGGGCAGCCATAACATCCTGCTGGTCGGCCCGCCGGGCTCCGGCAAGAGCATGCTCTCCCGCCGCCTGCCATCCATCCTGCCGGATATGACCCGCCAGGAGGCGCTGGAGGCCACCAAGATCCGATCCGTGCTTGGCATGCTGCCCTCGGACGATCCGCTGGTGCGGGAACGGCCCTTCCGCAGTCCTCACCATACGATTTCCTCCGCGGGTCTGGCCGGCGGCGGCTCCAATCCGCGGCCAGGCGAGGTGTCTCTGGCGCACAACGGCGTGCTGTTCCTGGATGAGCTGCCGGAATTCCGCAAGGAGACCCTGGAGGTCCTGCGCCAGCCCCTGGAAGACGGCTTCGTGACCATTTCCCGGGTGAACGGCGCGGTGAGCTATCCCAGCGACATCATGCTGGTATGTGCCATGAACCCCTGCAAATGCGGCTGGTACGGCGATCCCAGCGGTCGCTGCACCTGCTCCAGGGCAGCGGTGGACGCTTATCTCAGCCGCATCTCCGGCCCCCTGCTGGACCGGATCGATATGATCGTGGAGGTGGCGTCCGTGGATTTCGATAATCTGCGCAGGCGCACTCCGGCCGAACCATCCTCGGAGATCAAAAAACGGGTGGACGCAGCCCGTGCGCGGCAGCTTGCCAGGTTTGCCGGCTCCGATACCCAGTGCAACGCCCGCATGACGCCCGCCCAGATGCGCACGATCTGCGCCCTGGACGAGCCCTGCACCGCCTTGATGCGCGAAGCCTTTGACGCGCTGGGCCTCACCGCCCGCAGCTATGACCGCATTCTTCGTGTGGCCCGCACCGTCGCTGATCTCGATGGCAGCGACGAGATCCAGACCCAGCATCTGGCCGAGGCCATCCGCTATCGGTCCTTCCGTTTGGGAGAGACATAAAGGAGAGATTACCATGACAGAACATTTTCTTTTGAAGCTGGGCGAGATCGTCCTGAAGGGACAGAACCGCTGGCAGTTTGAGAACAAGCTCAAGCAGAATGTCAACCGCAGGATGCGCCCCTTTGGCGATTTCCGCGTGAACATCGTGCAATCCACCGTCTTTGTGGAGCCCCAGAACGACGAGTGCGACCTCGACGGCGCCTGGGACGCCTGCCACTATATCTTCGGCGTGGTGGCCCTGTGCCGCTGCCGGGCCTGCAATAAGGACCTGGACGACATCTATCGCGCCGTCCGGGAATACCTGGACGACGATCTACTCTCCGCCGAGAGCTTTAAGGTGGAGTCCAAGCGGGCGGACAAGCGCTTCCCGCTCAATTCCATCCAGATCTCCCAGGAGATCGGCGGCCGCATCGCCGAGGCCTATCCCCATCTGAAGGTGGATGTGCACCATCCCGGCTACACCGTCAATGTGGAGATCCGCGACCAGTTCGCCTATGTCCACGGCCCCGCCGAGCCCGGCGCGGGCGGTCTGCCCACCGGCGTGGGCGGCCGCGCCATGGTGCTGCTGTCCGGCGGCATCGATTCGCCCGTGGCGGCCTATATGATGGCCAAGCGCGGCGTAGAGATCGAATGCGTCCACTTTTTCTCCTATCCCTACACCTCGGAGCTGGCCAAGGAGAAGGTCATCGAGCTGGCACGGCTGGTGACAAAATACTGCGGCCGCATGACGCTGAATATCGTCGGCTTCACCGAGATCCAGGAGGCCATCCGCGACAACTGCCCCGAGGAATATTTCACCCTCATTATGCGCCGCTTCATGATGGAGATTTCCGAGCGCATTGCCCGGGATCATGGCTGCGGCTGTATCGTCACCGGTGAAAACCTCGGCCAGGTGGCCAGCCAGACCATGGAGGCCATGGCTGTGACCTCCGCGGTGGTAAATCTTCCCGTGTTTACGCCGCTCATCGGCATGGACAAGGAGGAGATCGTCACCCGAGCCCGGCAGATCGGCACCATGGAGACCTCGATCCTGCCCTATGAGGATTGCTGCACCGTCTTTACGCCAAAGCATCCGCGCACGAAGCCGACGATGGAGCAGGTGCTTCGGGCCGAGCGCAAGCTCGACCGCCAGGCGCTGATTTCTCGCGCCCTGGAAAACACGGAACTCATCAAGGTGCGCTACCATGGATGAGGCGAAGAGAGTTGTTGCCGCGTTAAAGGCAGCGGGGAAAACCGCCGCCACGGCGGAATCCTGCACCGGCGGGCTGATCGGCAAGCTTCTGACGGATGTTTCCGGCAGCGGCGCAGTCTATCCCGGGGGCGTGATTTCCTATGCCTACGAGGTGAAGCAGGCCCTT
>CADBKB010000147.1:4809-5899 GCA_902795095.1 Oscillospiraceae bacterium | reverse complement strand
TCTCCCCGAGCCACACCGTGGCGCAGCGCCCCGGATGGTAGGACGGGTTCGACGCCTCGCGGGTAAAGCGCGGCTTCGCCGTATCCAGGCCCTCCAGCAGCTCCTCGACCCAGCCTTTCAGGGTGAAGAAGTCCATGTCCGGGCCGTAGGCGCCCAGGGAGACCGTCTTCGGCTCGTCCGCCAGGCCGTCTTCCCTCTTGTGGTAGGTCCGGCCGATCTCGTAGAGGCGGGCAGCCGGATTCCGGTAATTATAATTCCGCGTCAGGATCTCCAGCATGGACGGCAGGATCGTGGTGCGCATGATGGAGGTGTCCTCGCCCAGGGGGTTCAGGATCCGGAGGCTGTCGCGCAGGGGCGAGTCGGCGGGAAGGCAGATCTTGTCATAATACGTGGGGCTGATGAAGGAGTAGGTAATGATCTCGTCCAGGCCGATGCCACGGCAGATCTCGCCGATCTTTCGCTCGCAGAGCTGCTCGGGGGTGAAGCCGCCGCAGGTGCTGATGGCGCCGGTGAAGCGGGTGGGAATCTCGTTGTAGCCGTAGAAGCGGGCCACCTCCTCGGCGAGGTCGGAGTAATGCTCCACATCGCCGCGCCAGCTGGGGACGTGGACGGTCTCGCCCTCGACGGTGAAGCCGAGCTCCCGGAGGATGGCGGTCATGGTGGGCACGTCGATGTCGGTGCCCAGGAGGGCGTTGATCTTCTCCGGCTCGAGCTGGAGGACGGTCTCGCGGCGGCCGGCCGGGTAGACGTCGATGACGCCCTCCACCACCTCGCCGCAGCCCAGCAGCTCCACCAGCTCGCAGGCGCGCTGGACGGCCGCGTAGGTGTTCTCGGGGTCGAGGCCCTTCTCGTAGCGGGAAGAAGCATCCGTCCGCATGCCCAGGGCGGTGGCGGTGCGGCGGATGGAGACGCCGTCGAAGTTCGCGCTCTCGAAGAGGACCATGGCCGTGTCGCCCACGATCTCACTGTTGGCGCCGCCCATGACGCCGGCCACGCCCACAGGCTTCTCGGTGTCGCAGATGCAGAGCATGGTCTCGGTCAGGGCGCGGTCGGTGCCGTCCAGGGTCTGGATGGTCTCGCCCGGGCGGGC
>CADBKB010000147.1:0-4747 GCA_902795095.1 Oscillospiraceae bacterium | reverse complement strand
GGGCGCATGCCGGCGTTGCGGATCCGCTCGCGCATCCAGGCCGGGGAGGGCCCGATCCTGACGTTCTTCACCATGCGGGCGGTGTAGCGGCGGCAGAGGGACGGCTCCTCCACGACGACCCGGGCGAGCGAGTGAATATTACCGCCGGCCGCGGCCTTCACCACCGGGGTGTGCAGGCGAAGCGGCTTGTGGAAGGTCACGGCGGCTTCCCGGGCCAGGCCGATCATGCAGAGGCAGTCGGGGCGGTTGGGCGTGATCTCGAACTCCACCACGTGGTCGTCACGGCCGATGAGGGCGGCGATGTCGTCACCGGGGCGGACGTCCTCCCGCAGGACGAAGATGCCGTCGGGGATGCAGTGGGGGAACTCCTTCTGCTCGGCGTGGAGGTCGGAGAGCTCGCAGACGAGGCCACGGCGGGTGTCCAGGGCCACCAGGTCGCCCAGGTGGAGGTTGGAGCAGGGGGTTGTGGCCTGCACGCGGCGGTCCGCCAGGCTCAGGTCCAGGTCCCAGGCGTCCCCGTCCGCGGTGCGCCGCAGGGCGCAGACCTGGGCGGCCAGAACGGGTCCGAAGACCTTGTCGCCGGGGCCGATGGAGGCCGGGATGGAGGGCTTGGAGGGGTCCAGAGGGTGATAGTCCCCGAGGATGGCGGCGGCTCTGATCTCCGCGTAGGCGTAGTCGTGGGTGGTGAGGTCCAGCTCCTTCAGGGAGCATAGCATGCCCTCGGAGCGGACGCCCCGGAGGGAGCCGCTGCGGATCTCAGCGCCGGTGGGCAGCAGCGCGCCGTCCAGGGCCACGGGGACCAGGTCGCCCTCGTGGACGTTCCAGGCGCCGGTGACGATCTGGACCGGGGCGGACTGGCCCACGTCCAGGCTGAGGACCCACATGTGGTCCGAGTCGGGGTGGCGCTCCATCGTGAGGACACGGCCCACGACGACGTTCTTCAGGTGGGCGGAGAGGTCCTCGGTCACCTCGACCTTGGAGCCGGAGACCGTCATGGCCTCGGCAAAGCTGCGGTCGTCAATCTCCGCGAGCGGCAGGTCGACGAACTCAGTGAGCCATTTTCTTGACAGATTCATGCCGGCACCTCCTTAAAACTGCTCCAGGAACCGCACGTCGTTCTCGAAGATGAGACGCAGGTCCGTGATCTTGTACTCGCCCATGGCCAGGCGCTCCAGGCCCATGCCGAAGGCCCAGCCGGAGTAGACGTCCGGGTCGATGCCGCAGCCCGCCAGCACCTTCGGGTGCACCATGCCGGCGCCCAGGACCTCGATCCAGCCCTCGCCCTTGCAGGTGGGGCAGCCCTTGCCGCCGCACTTGTGGCACTGGATGTCCAGCTCACAGCTCGGCTCGGTGAAGGGGAAATGGTGCGGACGGAAGCGGGTCACCGTGCCCTTGCCGTAGATTTTCTCCACCACCAGGTTCAGCGTCGCCTTCAGGTCCGACATGGTGACGCCCTTGTCGATGACCATGCCCTCGATCTGGTGGAACATGGGAGAGTGCGTCGCGTCCACCTCGTCCTTGCGGTAGACCCGGCCCGGCGCGATCATGCGGATCGGCAGGGGTCTGGTCTCCATGGCGTGGATCTGCATCGGGGAGGTCTGGGTCCGCAGGCAGATGCGGCTGTCGCCGGTGAAGTAGAAGGTGTCCGTCCACTCCCGCGAGGGGTGGCCCTCGTCAATGTTCAGCTTCGTGAAGTTGTAGTCCGAGAGCTCCACCTCCGGGCCGTCCACGATCTCGAAGCCCATGCCGATGAAGATGTCCTTGATCTGGTCCAGGACGTTGTACATGGGGTGCTTGTGGCCCTGGGGCTGCTTCTTGCCCGGGAGCGTCACGTCCACCGTCTCCTGCAGGAGTTTCATCTCCAGGCGGGCTTCGTTCAGCGCCGCGCGGCGGGTCTCCAGGGTCTGCTCAATCTCGGCGCGGAGCTGGTTCGCCAGCTGGCCCATCGCCGGACGCTCCTCCGCCGACAGGCGGCCCATCTGGCGCAGGATCGACGTGAGCTCGCCCTTCTTGCCCAGGTACTTCACCCGCAGGCTCTCCAGAGAGTCCACGTCCTCGGTCTCCAGGATCGCCTGCATCGCCGCGTCATGCAGCTTCTGCAATAGTTCTTTCATGTGTTTCTCCTTATGGTGAAAATATGTTTCCACTGACATCATTCTGCGCAGCAGGCCGGGTAAAAAACAAGCCCCCGTCCCCCGCGCAGCGCGCAACAGCGCCATACGCAACAGGACGAAAGCTCAGCTTCCGCGGTACCACCTATCTTCGGCTGCGCGCTCGGGGCCATCGGGCCGGTTTTGGCCGGTTGGGGCCACAGGCCGGGCGGGGCGCTGCCGCACTCTTCAACGGGCTTAACGCGCCCGACACGCCGGGGATTGGCCGGAGCTCCCGGGCGAACCAAACACCGCAGGACTCAGGGGGCTTGCAGCCGGTGACCCCCGTTCTCTTCGAGCCGCTCTGTGTTATTTTCCCGTTCACAGCAAGGCTTAGAGTAACACAAAGCGCGGCGGATTGCAAGAGGCGAATTGACAGTTTCCGCGAAAATGCGTATAATATCCGGGAATTTTGAAGCAGAGGCATGAACTATGGATGATTTAATGAAGCGTACCTGGGCCGAGATTGACCTCGATGCCATCCGGCACAATTATCATGCGATCCGGAGCGTTCTTCCGGAAGGCTGCCGCTTTCTCGGCGTGGTGAAGGCCGACGCCTACGGACACGGCGCGCTGCGGGTTTCCAGGCTGCTGCAGGACGAGGGCGCGGACTATCTCGCGGTCAGCTGCCTGGACGAGGCGATGGAGCTTCGCCGGGGCGGCATCACGATGCCGGTCCTGATTCTCGGGCACACCCCGAAAGAATACACCGGAATGCTCATTCAAAACGACCTGACGCAGACGGCCACGTGCCTGGCCAAGGCCGTGGAATACTCCGAGGAGGCCGTGCGGCTCGGAAAGACCCTGAAGGTACACATCAAGCTGGACACCGGCATGTCGCGCCTGGGCTATCTCTGCGAGGGCGAGCTCTTCGAGGAGGGTGTGCAGAACATCATCACCTCCTGCGGCCTGCCGAATCTGGACTTTGAGGGCTTCTACACCCACTTTGCCGTGTCCGACGAGCCGGATGAAGAGAGCCGCGCCTATACGAAGGAGCAGTTCCGGCTCTTTACCGCGGCCCGGGCGGGGATCCGCTTCCCCATCCGGCACTGCGCCAACAGCGGGGCCGTGGTCTCCTACCCCGAGACGGCGATGGACATGGTGCGGCCCGGCCTGCTGCTCTACGGCTACGGCGACGGCGGGAAGCTGGGTCTGAAGCCCGCGATGCGCCTGGTCACCACCGTCAGCACCATCAAATACCACGAGGCCGGAACCTGCGTCAGCTACGGGCGGCGCTTCGTCACGACGCGCCGGACCCGCATGGGCGTGTTGGCCGCCGGTTACGCAGACGGGCTGCCGAGGCTGAGCTCCAATAAGTGCAGCTACCGCATCGAGGGTGCCGCCGCGCCGCAGCTGGGGACCATCTGCATGGACATGTGCATGGTGGACCTCACGGACATTCCCGAGGCGGAGGTGGGCAGCGAGGCGGAGGTCTTCGGACCGAACAACGACATCTATTCCCTCTCCGACGCGGCGCAGACCATCCCCTACGAGCTGTTATGCTCGGTCACCAAGCGGGTGCCGAGAGTTTATCGGAACGAATAAGCACGGCCCCCTGAAAGGATCCATTCATGAAAGAGAACTTTTTTGCCTATATCTCCCGCATGCGCTACATCGGCCGCTGGAGCCTGATGCGCAATTCCCTGCCGGAAAACATTCAGGAACACAGCCATATGGTCGCAGTACTGGCCCACGCGCTGGGCGTGATCCGGCGCGATGTGTTCCATGTGCCGTGCAACCCCGATGAGGCGGCCACGGTGGCGCTGTTCCACGACAGCTCGGAGATTCTCACTGGAGATCTCCCGACGCCGATCAAGTATCACAGCAATGAGATCCGCGACGCCTACAAGGAGGTGGAGGCTCTGGCCTGCCACAAGCTGCTCGACACCCTGCCGGAGGAGCTCCGGGGCGCCTATGAGCCGCTCCTCGCCGGCGAGACAGAGGAACGCGTCCACGACCTCGTCAAGGCCGCAGACAAGCTCTCGGCCTACATCAAGTGCATTGAAGAGCGCAAGGCCGGCAACAACGAGTTTCTCTCCGCGGAAGCCCAGACCCGGAAGCTTCTGGAAGAGAGCCACATGCCGGAGGTAGACTATTTCCTGGAACACTTCATTCCGGCCTTTGAGCTCAACCTGGACGAACTGGGGACCATTGAATAGGATGCTCTGCTGCCGGTATAACGGACCTAAAGTTTCCCTCTGAACCGTAATGTTATTGTGCCTGAAGAACAAAGAAAAGCTGACAAGTGGCTTTTCTGCATAAAGAATACTGAAAGAACAGCTGCCCATTCTGTGATAAAGTTCAGAATGCGGCAGCTGACGTATTTAATGAAGCAATCCACATGCAAAACGGCAGACCGGAAAAGCTGTGTGATGACACAAGCAATCCTGATCTGCCTCTGTATTATGTCAACCGCTTTCGTGCGGGCAAGATATCAATCCTTGCTTTTTTCATCTTTTCATTCGTCTCAGACTGTAAAAAGAAGTATACCACAGAATTGGAAGGTCGGGAAGACATAGAAAAGCTCATGAAGCAGATTTGGTCCTTCTCCCTGTCTGCTTCATGAGGATCTTATTTCAAACTCCCGATTCTGTTTT
>CADBKB010000146.1 GCA_902795095.1 Oscillospiraceae bacterium | reverse complement strand
CAGGAAGGTCACGATCTGACCGCGGTTGCAGGGATCATCCGGGGCAAAGGTGGTGGCGGTCTTACCGTTGGTGATGCCGTTCTCCACAGCCCAGGCCACAGCCTTCTCATAGAAGGCGCCGGGCTTGAGGTCAGTGAACGGGGTCTCGGCCTTCTCGGGCGCCGGGCAGCCGGCGGCGCGCCACAGGAAGGTCACAACGTGGCCTCTGGTGCAGGCGTTGTCCGGGCCGAAGTGGGTGGCGTCCACGCCGTTGGTGATCTGAGGATCAGCATAGTATGCCCAGTAGACGGGATCGAAGTAGAACTTGGCTTCGTCCTTGACGTCGTCGAACAGGAACTTGTCGTCGGGCTTCTTCTCCAGGGCGGCGATGGCGGCATTCAGCGCGTCGGTGGCAGCGTCGATCTCGGCCTGGGTCGCGTCCTGTTTGGCCTGCACGGCCTTCGCCGCGGCCAGGGCTTCGGCCAGGGCAGCCGCAGACGCCTCGGTATAAAGCGCGGCGTCGATGGCTTCGGCGTCCTCGATGGCCTTGTCGAGCGCGGGATGCCCGATGTCGATGGGCTTGGGTTCCAGCGCGGCGATGGCGTCGGTCACAGCCTTGGCCGCCGCGTCGATCTCCGCCTGGGCGGCGTCGCCCTTGTCCCGGACAGCCCTGGCGGCGGTGACGGCGTCCACAAGGGCTTTCATGGATTCTTCGGTGTATTCGTCGCTGAAGAAGAGCAGCTCGGCGGTGTTGATCGCTTCGTCCAGCGCAGCTTTGTCCACAGGGGGCGGGAGCTCGCCGCCCATGTCCTCGAAGGTCAGGGACTTCAGTGTGAACTTGTAGCCCTCGGTCATGCCAGTGTAGGCGTCGATGACGATGTGGTCGGCCTCAATGCCGGAGGCCGGATAGGAGAACATCTGTGTAAAGTTTTCTCCGTCGGACGAGCGCAGGCAGGTGTAGCTGTCGCCGTCCTTCTCGATGCGCAGCCAGTAGGTCCCGTTGGAGGCGAAGCCGGGCGTGGAGTTGACGCCGTCCTCGTCCTGGTGCGTGATCTCGCCGGCATGGCGCTCGAAGTTCTGCATGGCGCCGTCGCCGCCGCGGATGCCGCAGAGGTTCTGGAAGTCCTCACCCTGGGCGGCGTAGAAGCCGAAGAACTGGTAGTAGCCGTTGGCCGCGCCGTTGGTGTTGAACTCCACCTGCAGCGTGGCGGCCCAGTCGCCCTCGGCCTCGATCAGGATCGCGTCCTCCGGCGTGGTGGCCTGATCTCCGGAATTCTGGCCCTTGCAGTCCTCAAAGGCGGGACGGGTGCAGATCAGAGCCAGGCCGGAGCTGGGATCGATCGCCGCGGTGCTCTTGTTCACGACGGAGAACTGCTCTTCTGCGGCGGGGTCGGTGAAGTCGATGTCGTCTGGCACCGTCGCGCCGGTCCTGGGCACGCGCTTGGTCTTGGTCTCGCCGCAGCGCGTGCAGGTGAAGGTCATGACGCCGGGGGTCGTCTCGGTGGGGGCGGTGGTGATTTTGCCCTCGTCCCAATCGTGGCCCACGGGCTCCACGGCCTCATAGGTGGTATAGCTGCAGTTTTCGCAGGTGTCGTATTCCTTCCAGCCCTCCTCGACGCATCCCGGAGCCTGGGCCTCGTGGTGCACGAGGGCGTGACCCTTGGCGGGGATCTCCGTGCCGGTCTCCACGGTGGCGCCGCAGAGCTTGCAGACCTTGTCGCCGCTGAAGCCGGGGCTGATGCAGGTGGGGGCCTTGGCGTCGCGCAGGACGGTCTCGTGCTCGTGCTCAGCGAAGGCCAGGGGCGTGGTGATGGGGCTGAGGACGAACTTATCCACGTTGGGAGCGTAGTTCTTCAGCACGATCGTACCGCCCTGGCTCCGGCGGTAGTCACGGGAGTCGTCGTTCCAGAATTCGATGGTGTTCTCGCCCTGCTTGAGTTCCACCGTCACGGTCTTGACGCGGAAGCAGTCGCCGGAGTAGGTATTGCGGAAGTAGACATTCTTCGGCCGGCCGCCGTTGACGGACATGGTGAAGTAGCGGTCCACCAGGGCCACGTTGGTGCCGTGGTTGCCGAAGAGCTCATTGTCGGAATAGTAGATGTCCAGCTGGTATTTGCCGGCGCCGAGGGGCAGGAAGCCGTAGAGCATCGGGGTGACCTTGAGCGTGAGCTTGTTGGACCCGTCGACGCTGGCCGCCATGCCCTTCACATAGACGCCGCCGGAGGCATATTCACTCTGGGCCGTCTCGACGGCGCCGGTGGTCTCGCAGTCCTCGGCCTGCACGGTGGTGGTGTTGGAGCCGGCGGTGACGTTGGCGCGCACGGTGATATTGTCCAGGGCCAGATCGTTGGAGGAAGCGTCCAGATCGACGAGGTTCATGCCCTTTTCCAGATAGAGCATGGCGTCGATGGTCGCCCACTCGTCGCTGGCGGGGATCGTGACGTCCTTGACCTTGTTATAGAGGGACAGGGCGGTGTTGCGCAGGTAGAGGCCGACGGTCTCATCGGTCTGGCTGCGGTAGCGCAGGGTCAGGTTGTAGTAGCCGTTGTCCTTCACGCACACCGCAAAGCGGATGCCCGCGCCCTGGTGGACCTTCATGCCCAGGCCGGTCACATAGCCGGGTCCCTGGAAGCCCTCCTTCGCGCGCTCGATGCGCACCGGGCTGGACTTGAGGCCGCCGAGGACGTTGATGCTGGCCTCCTCTGCCTCATACACCCGGTCCTCACTCTCCGCCGTGGCTGTGGGCTTCTCCGTGACATAGAGGCAGTCGATGATGGGGAAGGCAGCGGTGGCGGCGTTGGGCTGGAGCTTGATGGTATGCGTGCCCTCGCTCAGGAAGGGATTGAGGGGAAGCGTCACATTGTCGCAGGTGAGCTGCTGAAGGGTGTTGTCCAGAACCAGGGTCTGTACATTCTCCTCATCGCCGTCGATCACCACATCCAGCTTGCCCATGCGGGGGGCGTGGCTGTTCATGTTGTTGGGGTTGGAGCCGGTGTCCATGCCGTAAACGAAGCGCAGCTCATAGTAGCTCTCCTTCGGCACGGTGACGTTGAAGGTCAGGCTGGCGCCGGTGGAGGGCAGGGACGCCAGGGAGCCGCCGGAGGCGGGGTAATTGGTGTTGGAGCTGACGGTGGAAGCGCCGCCGGCGCGCTGGGCGGTCTCGCCCTCATAGACGCCTCTCCAGGGGCCCTCCACCTCGGCGGGATCGGTATCCTTCTCCACGGGAATGGCGGCGGCATAGAAGACATTCGTCGCCAGGACGCCT
>CADBKB010000145.1 GCA_902795095.1 Oscillospiraceae bacterium | reverse complement strand
ATGCACGGAGGCAATCTGCTATGTCCCTGTCCTTTCTGCCGCGCCATATCTATCCTTCGCTCACCGCTGTCGATCCTACCCGGCTGGCGTCCGACGGCGTGCACCTGCTGATGCTGGATTTTGACAATACCATCGTGCCTTATACCACCAACGATCCCACGAATGAGATGCATGCCTGGCTCAAACAGGCCGCAGAATCAGAGATCCGGATCTGCGTGGTATCCAACAGCAAGCGGGGCAGAGTGGTGGAATTCTGCAAAAAATATGACATTGACTGCATCACCCATGCGAAAAAGCCCTTCTCCCGGGGCATTCGGGAATGCCTCGACCGCTATGGCGTGGAGCCCCACAAAGCAGCCCTGGTGGGCGATCAGATCTATACCGATGTGCTGGGTGCCAATTGCGTCGGGGTCCGCTCGATCCTGATCCCGGCGATCCACAATCACAACATCTGGCTGAAGCTGCGGCATGTGGCCGAGCTGCCCTTTATCTGGATGGCCAGAGACAGGAGGGAAGGAAAATGAATCAACTGACAAAGGTCCGCGCGCTGCTGTCGCAGACGCTGCCGGCGATCCTGCTCACCGGCGCGCCGAACCGCCAGTATGCCACTGACGCCCGCATCGATGAGGGCATGTGTCTGGTGCTGCCGGACGAGTGCATCTATCTGACCGACAGCCGCTACACCGAGGCGGCGGAGCGCGCCATGGCAGGCACCGGCCGGGTGGAGCGGGTGGACCGGGAGCATCCCTATACGAAGCGTATCAACGCCGCCCTGGATGCCCGCGGCATCGCCGCCCTCGGCGTGGAGCAGGAGCGGCTGACCTTCGGCGAATACACCCGTCTGAGCGAGAAGCTGCACGCCGCGCTGATTCCCTGCCAGGAAGCCGTGGACGGCCTGCGCGCTGCAAAGGAGCCCTGGGAGCAGGAGCGCCTGCGCCGGGCGCAGGAGAAGACCGACGCGGTGTTCTCCGAGATGCTGGGCGTGATCCGTCCCGGTATGACGGAGAAGGAACTGGAGGCGGAGCTGATTTACCGACTGTATCGGACCGGGGCGGAGGGCCTGAGCTTTGCGCCCATCGTGGTCTCGGGACCCAATACCTCCATGCCCCACGGCGTGGCGGGGCAGAGGGTGCTGCGGGAGGGAGACTTCGTCACCATGGACTTCGGCCTGATCTGCGAGGGCTACTGCTCCGATATGACCCGCACCGTCGCCCTGGGCTATGCCACAGAGCGGATGCGAGAGGTGTATGATACTGTGCTGCGCGCCCAGCGCGCGGGCATCGCCGGTTCCCGGGCAGGGAAGACCGGCGCCGAGATCGACGCGCTGGCCCGCAATGTCATCGAGCAGGCGGGGTATGGCGAATACTTCGGCCATTCCTACGGTCACAGCCTCGGCATCGAGATCCACGAGGCGCCCAACTGCGCTCCGTCCTGCACCGGCGCCATCCCCGCCGGGGCGGCCTGCTCCGCGGAGCCGGGAATCTATCTGCCCGGTGAATTCGGCGTCCGCATCGAGGATGTGGTCATTTTCCGCGACGGCGGCTGCGAGGACATCACCCACAGCCCGAAAGAGCTGATTATTTTATGAAAATACTTGAAATATCGGTGAGAATGTAGTAAACTAACAGAAACTATAAACGGATAGTAATTCTAAATTGGAGGCAACCTATATGGCAACCATTACCGCAGGTGATTTCAGAAACGGCAAAACCTTTGAAATGGACGGCAAGATTTATCAGGTCGTCGAGTTCCAGCACGTAAAGCCCGGCAAGGGCGCCGCCTTTGTGCGCACTAAGATGAGAAACATCATCACCGGCGGTGTGACTGAGACCTCCTTCAACCCCACCGCGAAGTTTGAAGAAGCTTTCATCGAGCGCAAGAAGATGGAGTACAGCTACAACGACGGCGATCTGTACTACTTCATGGACCAGGAAACCTACGACATGATCCCTCTGAGCAAGGATCTTCTGCCCGAAGCCTTCCGCTTCATCAAGGAGAATGAGGTCTGCACCGTCCTGTCCCACAAGGGCAACGTGTTCGGCCTGGAAGTTCCCAACTTTGTCGAGCTGGTTGTCACCAAGTCCGATCCCGCCGTCCCCGGCAACACCGCCACCAACACCCTGAAGCCCGCCACCCTCGAGACCGGCGCTGAGATCAAGATCCCTCTGTTTATCGACGAAGGAGAAAAGATCCAGGTCGATACCCGCACCGGCGAATACCTGGGTCGTGCAAAATAATCACCCGATTTTTTCATGAAGGAGGAGACTACTATGACACTTTCTGAGAAATCTGCCTATTTGAAGGGCCTGATGGAGGGCATGAAGCTGTCCACGGAGACCGACGAGGGAAAGATGATCGCCGCTCTGGTGGATACCATCGGTCAGATCGCGTCTTCGATCTCGGATCTGGAGGAGAATGCCATCGCCGTTTCGGATGAGCTTGACGAAATCGAGGAGACTCTCGATGCCATGGAGGATTTCCTTCTGGATGAGTTCGACGAGGACGACGAGGACGAGGACGAAGAAGACGAAGAGGATGAGGACGACTTCGATTTTGATGACGACGAGATCATCTACGAGGTCGAGTGCCCCGCCTGCGGCGAGATCATCAACATCGACGAGGACATGCTTGAGGAAGGCTCCATCTCCTGCCCGAACTGCGGCGAAGAGCTCGAATTCGATCTCGACGACGAAGAAGACGAGGAAAACGAGGACTGATCCGAATAAAAATCCTGCCTATGGACCACATCATGAGTGAGGACAGCCTGTTCTCCATGGCGGAGCTGTTCCGCGTGTTTGGCGATTCCACCCGCATCAAGATCCTCTGCGCTCTGTTTGAGCACGAACGCAATGTAACCGAGATCTGCGAGCTTGTGGGCATGAGCCAGTCGGCCATTTCCCATCAGCTCCGGCTTCTGAAGCAGGCGGATCTGGTGTCCAGCCGCAGGGAGGGGAAGATGATGGTCTATTCCCTGGCGGACGATCACGTGAAGACCATCATCTACATGGCGAAGGAACATCTGGAGGAGGAATAATCATGAAGAAGTCTTACAAGCTTGTGGATCTGGACTGCGCCAACTGCGCGGCGAAAATGGAGCGGGCCATCGCAGAGCTGCCCGAGGTCAAGGCGGTGAACGTCAGCTTTCTCAAGCAGAAGCTGAGCGTGGAGCTGGACGATGAGAGCATCCGTGACGAGGTCATGGAGAAGATCGTTAAGCTGATCGCCAAGGTGGAGCCGGATTGTGAGTTGATCCTCAAATGACGAAAAAACAGAAAAAGAGCCTGACCCATATTCTGATCGGCATTGCCCTGTTCCTGGCGGGATTGTTCTGCGAGGGCTATGTCCGCTTCGCGTTTATGCTGGCGGCCTGGGCCGTCACGGGCTGGAGCGTGGTGCGCAAGGCCCTGCGCAATATCGCCCGCGGCAGCGTATTCGACGAGCATTTTCTCATGACCGTGGCCACCGTGGGCGCCTTTGCCCTGGGGGAGTACCCCGAGGGCGCGGCGGTGATGATCTTTTTCCAGATCGGCGAGCTCTTCGAGAGCCTGGCAGTGGAGCGCTCCCGGCGGTCCATTTCCTCGCTCATGGATCTGCGGCCGGACAGCGCCTGGCTCTGGCGTGACGGGGAAGCCGAGGAGATCGACCCCGACGATATTCAGCCCGGCGATATCCTGCTGGTACGTCCCGGCGAGCGGATCCCGGTGGATGGAGTGATCGTCGAGGGCGACGCCAGCCTGGATACGGCCCAGATCACCGGTGAAAGCCTGCCGGTGCAGGCGGGGCCGGGGGAGCAGGTGCTCTCCGGCTGCATCGACCTGTCCGGCGTGCTGAAGATCCGTGCCGAGAGCGCTTATGAACACTCCACTGTGGCCCGCATCCTGGAGCTGGTGGAGAATGCCTCGGAGGTCAAGGCCCCCACCGAGCGGCTTATCACCCGATTCGCCCGGATCTATACCCCCGCGGTGGTGCTGTGCGCCGTGGCGCTGGCGGTGATTCCGCCGCTGTTCGATGGAGCCTGGAACCAGTGGATCAAGCGGGCTTTGTCGTTCCTGGTCATTTCCTGCCCTTGCGCCCTTGTGATCTCCGTGCCCCTGAGCTTCTTCGGCGGCATGGGCGCGGCGTCCAAGCAGGGCGTCATTATCAAAGGCGGGGCGGCGATGGAGGAGCTTGCCAGAGTGCGCATCGCGGCGTTTGACAAGACCGGGACCCTCACCATGGGCGTGTTCCGTGTGGAGCAGGTGGACGAGGCCGCCTTGGGCCGCGAGCAGATCCTCTCCTATTGCGCCGGAGCGGAGTCCATGTCCTCCCATCCCATCGGCAGAGCCATCTGCGCGGCGGCGGGCGAAATCCCCGCGGCGGCGCGGGTTCTGCAGGAGGTACCCGGAAAGGGCGTCATTGCCGAGGTGGAGGGTCGCCGGGTGCTGGCCGGCAGCGCCGGCCTGCTTGCTCAGGAGGGGGTGGCGAAGCCAGACGTCTGCGCCGACGGCACCTGCGTGCTGGTGGCGGTGGACGGGGTCTACGCCGGCATGATCCGCCTGGCGGATACCTTGAAGTCCAACGCCCCCGGCGCCCTGGCCCAACTCAAGGATCTGGGCGTGCGCAAAACTGTGCTGCTTACCGGCGACAATGAGGCCGCCGCGAAGCGCATTGGTGATCAGCTCGGCTTTGATGAGCTCCGCGCCAAGCTCCTGCCCCAGGACAAGGTGGCGGCCATGCAGAGCCTTCTGCGAGAGGATCGGGTCATGTTTACCGGCGACGGCGTCAACGACGCGCCGGTGCTGGTGGCAGCCAATGTGGGCGTCGCCATGGGCGGCGTCGGCGCGGACGCGGCTGTGGAGGCTGCGGACGTGGTGATCCTGAACGATGATCTGGAGAAGCTGGCCTCCGCCCTGCGGATCTCTCAAAAGACCGTGCGCAACGCCCGGCAGAATATCATCTTCGCCCTGGGCGTGAAGCTGACGATCCTGGTGCTGGCGGCCTTTGGCGTCGCGTCCATGTGGCTGGCGGTGTTTGCCGACGTTGGCGTGGCGGTGCTGGCCATCTGCAACGCCATGCGTATGCTGCGGGCAAAATAGCTTGCCTTTGCCCCTCTTTTGCGGTATGATGAAAGAAAAAGGGAGGATGCGCCATGCAGCAGCTTGAAAAACAGTTCCATATCCGATGCGTCCCCGGGGACGTGGGGAAATATGTGATCCTGCCCGGCGATCCCGGCAGGTGTGAGGCCATCGCGGCGTTGTTTGACGATGCGAAGCACGTTGCCCTGAACCGGGAATTCAATATCTATACCGGCACCCTGCTGGGGGAGAAGGTCAGCGTCTGCTCCACGGGCATCGGCGGTCCCTCGGCGTCCATCGCCATGGAGGAGCTGCACAATGTGGGGGCGGATACCTTCCTCCGGGTGGGCACCTGCGGCGGCATCCGGCTGGATGTGCAGTCCGGCGATATCGTGATTGCCACCGGCGCGATCCGCTACGAGCACACCTCCGCAGAGTATGCCCCCATCGAGTATCCCGCCGTGCCGGACTTCGGCCTGACCCTGGCCCTGCGGGACGCCGCGGCGGCCCTGGGCTGCCGGACGCACCTGGGCGTGGTGCAGTGCAAGGACAGCTTTTACGGCCAACACAGCCCGGAGAAATCTCCCGTCTACTATGAATTGCAGCAGAAATGGGAGAGCTGGAAGCGGCTGGGCGTCCTGGCCTCGGAGATGGAATCGGCCGCCCTGTTCGTGGTGGCCGCCGCCCTGGGCTGCCGCTGCGCCAGCTGCTTCCACGTGATCTGGAACCAGGAGCGTGAAAAAGCGGGCCTCGATCAGAACATGAGCGAGGACACCGCCATGGCTGTGCGCGTGGGCGTCGAGGCATTGAAGCGCGTCATAGAAAACGATCGAAAATCAGCCTGATCCATATAAAAGGGCGTGTTGCAAAATAAAAAGCGACACGCCGAAACAGAAGGAAAGGCTGCAAAAAGAGAGCAGCAGGGGGACAGTGAAGGGGGGCAAGGCCCGCCC
>CADBKB010000144.1 GCA_902795095.1 Oscillospiraceae bacterium | reverse complement strand
GCCCAGCTCCAGCAGATCGTTGACAATGCCCATGACGTCATTGATGGGCAGCGCAAAGCCGATGCCCTCGATGGTGGCGCCGGAGCTGGTGGAACCGGAATACTTGGCAGTAGTGATGCCGATGACATTGCCCTTCATATCGAACAGGGGTCCGCCGGAGTTGCCGGAGTTGATGGCCACATCCGTCTGCAGCATGTTGATGGGCCGCCCGTCGGTGTTGATCTCCCGATCCCGGGCGCTGATGTAGCCCACGGTCATGCTCAAAGTCAGCTCGCCCAGGGGATTTCCGATGGCCGCCACCTGGTCGCCCACCCGCAGAAGGTCGCTGTCGCCCACGGCCACAGCGTCAAGCTCCGTGGCGTCGATTTTCAGGACCGCCACGTCGTAGTCCGAATCGTAGCCCACCACGGTCGCCTGGTATTCCTGGCCATTGTACAGCGACACGCGCAGGCTCTGGGCATTTTCAATCACGTGATAATTCGTCACCACATAGCCGTCCTCCCGGATCACGAAGCCGCTGCCGGAGCTGGCAATGGAGGTGGTCTGACCGAAGACGTTGGTGGTGGTCATATCGTTCATAATGCCCACCACAGAGGCGACATTATCCTGATAGACCTGGGTGGTGGTGACGGGCGTCTGGGCGTCGTATGCCTGCTGCTGGGGCTCCTTGCGGGCAAACTCCTCCAGCGCGGCAATGCGGGATTCCAGCGCGGGATCCGTCTGGGCCTCCGCCGCCGTCTGCTCGGGGATGGAGCGCTTGATCAGATGGCCCCCCAGCAGGCCGCCCAGCAGGGCGCTGAGCAGGCAAAGGCACACCGTAAGCCAGGGGCCGACGCCCCGCCTGTTCTTTTTCTTTTTTACTTTTTTCCCCGCCTTGGCCTGCGCCATGGGCACGGCGTACTGCACCGGCGCTTCCCTGCCCATCTGCTGACCGAAGGTCTGCTCCGGCATCGGCGGTTCCGCGAAAGCCGCTTCCTGCTCCGGAGGAATGATTTCCTCTGCTTGCTGCTCCGCGGGGATCATCTCCTCGGGGACTGTCTCCTGCTCCGCGGGGATCATTTCCTCGGAGGCCGGCTCCGGCGCCTGTGTCTGTGCTGCCTCCGGGATGGGTTCACACGCCGCGGGCCATTCCGGGATCCGCGCCTCCGCACCGGCCCGGGCCGGGATAGGCGCTTCGTTCTGCTCGGGCGTCGGCGCAAATGCCGGGGAACTGCCCTCGATTCTCTCCAGTTCGTCCATATGCTACACTCCCAGATCATGGTTGTTTTTCTTTATCATATTGCGTTTGCCCCATTTCGTCAACTTTTATTTGTGTTCTGTCCCGGCGCCGGCGGGAATATAGTTAGCCAGGAAAACACAACGAGGTGGGAACATGGATTATTCTGCCAACCGTGCCGAGCTTTGCGGCAGCTTCGTCACCCTGCCGGAGCCTTCGCATGTGAATCACGGGCAAACCTTCTATCATTTTTATCTCGCGGTGGAGCGGCTGTCCGGCTGCACGGATGTGCTGCGGGTGGTCGTACCGGAGCGGACGCTCAAGCGCACTGAGCTGGAGTGCGGCGATATGCTCTTTGTCCGCGGGCAGGTGCGCTCCTACAGCGAGAGCTCGGAACGCGGCCGCCGACTTCGGATATTCGTCTTCGCCGACGAGCTGGAATGCAGGCAGGGCGAGCCGCTCAACGACATTGCCCTGACGGGTGTGATCTCCCGCGCGCCGGTGCTGCGGCGTACGCCCCTGGGCCGGGAAATCTGCGATCTGATGCTGCGTGTGGGCCGGGGCTTCCGCCGCTCGGACTATCTTCCAGTCATTGCCTGGGGCCGCACCGCCCGGACCATCGCCGACGCCCGCGGCGGCGACACCCTGGAGCTGTCAGGAAGGCTCCAAAGCCGGGAATACACCAAAAATCTGGACGGCGTTCCGGAAAAACGCACCGCCTATGAGATTTCTGTCCTCAGCGCCCGCCTATTTGAGGACGTAAGCGATATTTTTCCGGAAAATTCCTAAAATTTTTTTCTTTTTTCGGGAACTCCCCTCTTTTTCTCTCGTCTAATTGGTACCAACTCTAAATGGGGGGAGTAAAAATGAAAAACAAACGACCGCTGCTGCTCATGCTCGTCTTCGCGCTGATCCTGACCATCTTCGCGGGTTGTGCAGCAAAATCCGCCGATGAACCCTCCAGTGCGGAATATGCCGCGGCGGAGGAGCCTGCCTACGAACCCGAAGCTGAGCCCATGGAACCCGCCGCCGAGGAAAGCGCAGATTACGCCCTGGCAGCGTCCGGGGAGGGATCGGAACTGACCGCCGAGACCTCCGAGGCGCCTGCCAACGGAAAGCCGTCGCTGGCCGACAAGATCATCTATTCCGGCTACATGTACATTGAAACCACCGAGTTTGACGAAGCCGTCGCGGCCGTGGAGGCAAAGGTCAGGGAGTTCGGCGGATTCATCGAATCCTCCAACATCAACGGCCACACCGAATACCGCCCCGACGGAACCACTTCCCTGGTGGACCGCAACGCAAGCTATGTCGTTCGCGTGCCCAGCGCCAAATTCGACGCCTTCGTCAAGCAGTCCGGCAGCCTCGGCAATGTGCTGAGCTCCAACACCTCCGCAGAGAACATCACCTCCCAGTTCACCGACGCCGAGGCCCGCAAAAACTCGCTGAAGGTGCAGGAGGAACGTCTTCTGGCCATGATGGAGAAGACCGACGACATCGAAAGCCTCATCGCCCTGGAGGAACGCCTGAGCGAGGTACGCTATGAGTACGAAGCCATCGAGCGAAAGCTCATCAACTGGCAGAACCAGGTGGACTATTCCAGCGTCAACCTCAATCTGCAGGAGGTGGCCGTCTATACGCCGGTGGTGCCGGTGCAGCGCACCTTCGGCGAGAAGCTGGGCTCCGCCTTCGCCGACGGCTGGAACGGCTTTGTCCGCTTCGTCCAGAATCTGACGCTTGCCCTGGCAAGCGCTCTGCCCGCCCTCATTCTGCTGGCCCTTCTCGCCCTGGCGATCGTGCTGATCGTTCGCTCCGCAAAGCGCAGGAGCAAGGCAAAGCGCGAGGCCCTCTACGCCAAATCCAGGCCCGTGCCCACCGCGGTTGCGGTGCCCGCCGAGCCCAGGCAGGAGAACAAAACCGAATAACCCCACAACCAATCGCCGCCGGGTTCCCGGCGGCGATTTTGTTTGACGAAGTCAGCGTGACATGGTAAAGTATATAAAACGACGGGAGGTGAGGGCGTGAAACGATGGCTGGCGATTCTCTTGGTGCTGCTGCTAT
>CADBKB010000143.1 GCA_902795095.1 Oscillospiraceae bacterium | reverse complement strand
AACATCGCGCCAAGCAGAGCGAAGCCCGCGGGGAAGGGGCGCATGAAGTTCCAGAAGCCGACGCCGCGCAGGGAGTACTCGCTGACCAGATCGTATTTGGCCTTCGCGCTGCGGGGATCCTCGAACCAGACCTCATGGGCGGTGCCGCCGGCGGTATAATTGAAATACGGCGTCTGCGCGCCATCGTCGAAGCGGATTTCCGCGCCGAATTCCGCCGCCAGCCAAACGGCCTCCGGGTTGGAGATGGACCGGGCGCGGGTCGTGCCGCGCTCGTAGGGCAGGGGCCAGTCGTAGCCGTAATTGGGAAACCCGAGAAAGATCTTTTCCGCCGGGATGCGGGAAAGGGCATACTCCACCACCCGGCGCACATTCGGCAGCGGGGCCACCGCCATGGGCGGGCCGTAGGTGTAGCCCCATTCGTAGGTCATGAGCAGCACCGCGTCCGAAACCGCGCCCAGGGCCCCATAGTCATGGCCCTCGTACAGAAGCCCCGGCTGACCGTCGGAGGTCTTGGGGGCCAGGGCGGTGATCAGCGGCAGGCCGTTCAGCGCCGCCCGCAGCCGGGAAGCGAAATCCGCGTAGGCGGCCGCGTTGGCTGCGCCGAGGAATTCAAAGTCCAGATCCAGCCCCCGGTAACCCTTTTCCCGCACCGTCGCCGCCGCCTCGGAGATGAGCCGGTCGGACAGGGCGGGGCTGGACAGGACCTCCGTGGCCCGCGCGGTGGAGAAATTGCCGCTCTCCGTCAGTGTGGACAGGTGCATCAGCGGCTGCACGCCGGCTTCCCGCGCCATGGCCAGCAGGCCCCCGTCATCCAGGGGAACCAGGGAGGCGTCCGGGCCGATGCCGTAGGTAAAGGGCGTGAGATACGTTGTATAGGGCAGGATCTGGCGCAGGACCGCGGGATCGGCGAAGGGATAGGCGTAGCCGTTGACCTCGATCCGGCGCCCCTGCGCGTCCGCCAGGCGCAAGACCAGAGTCTGGCCCGGATAGATCCCGTCGCCGAGGCCGGGATTGACCCGCCGCAGGGCGTTGAGCGTCAGTCCCGCCCGCCGGGCGACGGCCGAAAGCGTGTCGCCGGGCCGGACGGTATAGACCTCGGCAGCCTCCGGGAGCAGCAGGCTCTGCCCCACGGCCAGGGCATAGGGCGGGGAAAGCGCGTTCCAGGCGGCGATCCGGGACAGGGGAACGCCGTAGCGCGCGGAGATGGCGCTCAGGGTCTGGCCGGGGGAAACGGTATGGAGAAGCATGGGATCACCTCCCGACAGCCTATGCGACGGACGCGAGGATCATGCCGGACAAGCGCCTGCCCGGGAGAAAAACGAAAACACGCGGCCGGTCCGGGGAATGCCGGCCGGCCGCGCACGTATGTGCTTATTCTAAAAGCTCTTTGCCCAGTTGACCAGGGAATCGTGCCAGATATTCTCCGTCACATCGCGGCGCATCCGCGCAGTCACTTCCCCGTTTTTCTCCATCTTTGCCAGGATGACCGCCTGCAGCTGCTCCACGGTCATCTGCTCATAGGGGATCTGCGGGATCTGTACCGCGGGCGCCTCGGCGGGCGCCTTCTGCTGGGCCGCCTGCCGGGCAAAGCGCGCGCCTATCGCCGGCGCGATCGCCTCCCGCCTGTCGGTCCCTTCCAGATATGCCTGATACCGCCCATCCGCCGGGGCAAAGATCTCCCCCTCGTTCGGGCCCAGGGGCAGAAGCAGCCTCCCGTCGCGCACCGGCACGCGCTGCCCGCCGAGCAGTCCGACGTATTCCCCGCCGGAGACTTCGACGGAAAGCTCCGCCGGCTGATCGGCGTTGTTGACCGCCGCAACGACGTCGCCCCTGGCAAAGGCATACTGGCCCGTCGTCAGATAAAGCTCCCGGTAATCTCCCCAGGCAAGCTCCCCGTAGATGGCATAGATGCGCCCCAGGGCGGCGATCAGCCGGGTGCAGGGATTTGACTGGACGTCGTTTTCATGGGAGCGCAGATCGATCTGCGGACGGAGGGAATCGTCGGATCCCCGCTCCTTGCGGCCCTCGATCCCGAACTCACTCCCGTAGTAGATCGAAGGGATGCCCGGCAGCGCATACAGAAGCACATGCACCGGAAGATAGTGGGCCTTGTTCTGCAGCTTCGTGCTGATCCGCTCCACGTCATGATTGTCCACAAAATTGTAGAGCCGGATATTCGTCGGCACCAGCTCATTGGTGCGCCGGACGGTGTGGGCGATCTCAAAATAGTTGTGGTCGTTATGTCCGCTGTAGAGGGCCTTGTGCAGCGCGTAATTCGTCACGCTGTGCAGGGTGTCGGCGTTGGCCCATCGGGAATAATCCCCGTGGATCACCTCGCCCATGAGCCAGAACTCCGGCTTGACCTCGTTGGCGGTGCGCCGCAGCGCCCGCATGAAGTCAAAATCCAGCACATCCGCCGCGTCCAGACGGATGCCGTCGATATCAAACGCGTCCACCCAGAAGCGGACCACATCGCAGAAATAGTCCCGGACGGCGGGATTGCGCTGGTTCAGCTTGACAAGGAGATTGTAGCCGCCCCAGTTCTCATAGGAAAAGCCGTCGTCATACTCATTGTTTCCCCAGAAGTTCACGCCGCAGTACCAGTCCCGATAGGGAGAATGCTCCCGGTTTTCCTTTAGATCCCGGAAGGCAAAGAAATCCCGGCCGGTGTGGTTGAATACCCCGTCGAGGATCACCCGGATCCCGGACGCGTGACAGGCGGCAACAAATTCCCGCAGATCCTCGTTGGTTCCAAGTCTCGAATCCACCTTCCGATAGTCGGTGGTTTCGTACCCGTGGCCGACGGACTCGAAGAGCGGGCCGATGTAAAGCCCGGTGACGCCCAGCCTTTTCAGATGGTCGATCCAGGGCAGCAGGGAACGCGGCCGATGCACCGGCGCGCCGTATTCGTTGCGCTTCGGCGCACCGGTCAGGCCCAGCGGATAGATGTGATAAAAAACGCTCTCGTCATACCATGCCATGTTGTTTTCCTCGATTCAGATGTCAGCGCCGGTCGCAGCTCCCAGCTCAGGATCCTCGGGCTGCAGATGTAACAGTTGATTGCAGTATGGGCAATGCAAGAGGTTGCCTTCCCGCTGGGATTGCTTCTTGTCGGCGCCGGATATCCCGATGGTACCACATCGCGGGTCTTTCGTCAATTCCCCGCCCTTGCCGGACCCGGTTTGCATCGGCGGCGGATCCCTCGCAAAAGAATGGAAACTGCGGGTTTTTGCAGCTTTTTCCGCAAAAAAACAGCCCGCCTGCGCGGGCTTTTTGCATGTGGAGGAGCTATGGATT
>CADBKB010000142.1 GCA_902795095.1 Oscillospiraceae bacterium | reverse complement strand
TCTATGCACAATCTTTTAAAAATGGTAAAAAAGAGGCCGGAGGATCTCCCCCGGCCTCTGATCCTATGTAGATCACTCCGCCTCGTAGATGGCCTTGCAGCCCTTGTAGGTCATGTAGCAATCCAGCTTGCTGACTACCTCGAAGGGCGCATGCATGCTCAAAACGGGCACGCCGGCATCCAGAGTGGTGATATTGCGGTTGGCCATGTACTGGGCCACGGTTCCGCCGCCGCCGGCGTCCACCTTGCCCAACTCCGCGATCTGCCAGATGACGTTCTTGTCGTCCATCACGCGGCGAACGTAGGCCACGGTCTCGGCGTTGGCGTCGCTGGAGCCGCCCTTGCCCCGGGCGCCGGTGTACTTGCACAGACCGATGCCGTAGTTGACGAGAGCGGAATTGCGCTTTTCATAGACCTCGGCGAAGGCAGGATCATAGGCGGCGGTCACATCGGTGCTCAGGCAGAAAGCCTTCTCATAGCATACACGCAGCGCAACGCCCTGGCTCTGGCACAGGTCCTCCATGAAGGTGTCAAAGGCAGCGGACTGCATACCGGTCACGCCCATGGAGCCGATCTCCTCCTTATCCGCCAGCATGCACACGGCAGTCTTGGCAGGCACGGTATCCAGATCCAGCAGGGCTTTGAGAGCGGCAAAGCCGCAAACACGGTCATCGTGACCGTAGGCGCCGATGAGGCTGGCGTCCAGACCAATATCGGTGGCCATGGCGGCGGGGACAACCTCCAGTTCGGCAGAGGTGAAGTCCGCCTCGGTGATACCGTACTTCTCGTTGAGCTTTTCCATCACGTGGAGCTTCACCCGGTCACTCTCACCGCACTCACCCACGGGCCGGCTGCCCAGGAGAATATTCAGGCTCTCGCCGGGAATGGCCTCGTTGAGGGGCTTCTTGCCCTGTTCGCCACCCAGATGGGGCAGCAGGTCGGTGATAACGAACTTGGGCTCGTCGCCCTCGCCCAGAGCAACGTCCACCACAGTGCCGTCCTTCAGCGCCACAACGCCCCGCAGCTCCAGGGGGATGGTGACCCACTGATACTTGCGGATGCCGCCGTAGTAATGGGTCTTGAAGTAGGCCAGCTCGCTCTCCTCATAGAGGGGCGTGGGCTTCAGATCCAGGCGGGGAGAGTCGATATGTGAGGCGGTGATCTGGCAGCCCTCGGCCAGGGACTTTTCACCGATCACGGCCAGCATGACGCCCTTGCTCCGGTTGACAGTGTAGACCTTGTCGCCGGCCTTCAGCTCCATGCCGCGGTGATAGGGCACGAAGCCCTTGGCCTCGGCCAGCTTTACAGCCTCCTTGGCACACAGGCGCTCAGTCTTTCCGTGGTTCAGGAAGTCCTTATAGACACGGCAGTACTCCTCCACGGCCTGCAGCTCGGACGCGTCCACGCGGTCGTAGCCGTTCTTGGCGGTGCACAGCACCTTCTCCTTGCGGCTCTTCATCTCTTCACTCATGGTTGCTTTCCTCCTTGATTTGTTTGATCAAATGGCAGAAAAAGGCATAGGCCTTGTTCTCAAATTCCGCGGCGGACGCCGCGTCGTTCACAAGAATGTCGCTGCAGTGGGCACGGTAGAAGTTCTCGCCCTTCTGGGCCTCCCCCCGCAGCCGGGCATACTCCTCGGAGATACCGTCCCGGGCCATGATACGGCGGATCCGCACCTCCACCGGGGCCAGCAGGCCCACCGTGCGGTGGCAGAGCTGATCCAATCCGCTCTCAAAGAGGTTAATGGCGTCGACGCCCACGATGGGCGCAGCAGATGCATTGACCCGCCGTCTTATCTCCGGTACCAGCCGGGTGTAGATGATGGCATTGAGCCGCTCCAAGGCGGCCGGATCGGCAAAGACGATGCTCCCCAACTTCTGCCGGTTCAGGCCATTCTCGTCAAACACATCGCCGAAGGATTCGGCGATATCCCGGCGCATAACCTTGTCGGTCCGCAGCATCTCATGGTAGACCGCGTCGCAGTCCAGGATACAGCCGCCCAGCCGTTCCAGAGCGGCCAGCGCGCTGGTCTTCCCTGCTCCGGTGGGGCCGGTGAGGCCAATGACGATAGGCTTCTTCCCTGCCTCCACCACATGAAAGCCTGCGGCCTTCTTCAGCCGGTTTCCCACCGCCAGACCCAGGCCCGCATCGTCCGGACACTGGGCATAGATATGGGAGACCGCGGTGACATCGAAAGTGCGCAGGGCATCGAATACGTGCTGTGCCTGGGCCAGGCGGTCCTCCACCGGCCCCAGATTATGGATGATGTGACCGGCAAAATCTCCGGCATACTCGTCAAAGCAGATCACGCCGTCATCCGGCGACAGATGCTCCCCTATGTAGGCGGCAGAGCGATCCGGGTCGCCGGTGACCACTGTCACCGGCGCCTTGGGGGCGTAGTGGCGATACTTCATACCGGGGGCGCGGGGACGCTCCCCGTCGTCCAGCTTCTCCGTGACCGCCTTGTCCACAGCCACCTCGCCCAGCACCTCCCGCAGTGCCTCCAGCGGCAGTCCGCCGGGACGGAGCAGACGGGGCGGTGTCACCGTCAGGTCGACGATGGTGCTCTCCACGCCCACGGCGCAGGGGCCGCCGTCCACGATGCCGTCAATCTTGCCGTCCATGTCCTCGATCATGTGCTGCGCTGTGGTGGGGCTGGGGCGGCCGGAGATATTGCCGCTTGGCGCAGCGATCGGCACGCCGGCGATCTCAATGATAGCCAGTGTCAGCGGGTGGTTCGGACAGCGGAAGTCCGTGCAGGTGCAGAAGTCTTTCGGGTCTTTCATGGTCTCTCCTGTGTATATCCTATTCGTCCCGTCAGCGGTTGTACTTCCCGATCGCGGAGGCCAGCAGGACGATGCCCGCAATCAGCCCGATCGTCATGGGAACAAAGACGAGGGCGGACCGGAGAAACACCGTACAGAGCCCGGAGAGAAGAAACCCGATCCCGATGACGAGTATGCCCAGGCCGGAGAGCGCGCAGAAGGACCGCTTGTCCGCCTCCTGAACCTTGCTGCAATGATACCGGATGATGAGATCCATCCTCTGCTTTTTCCAGATCTGCCGGCCGAGGACGGCGAACAGAATGCCGATCAGCGCGAAAAGAACGCCGATCACAATGAACCAGACATAATCCTGCATAGCTTTCTCCTTCACAATTTCTCCCGGCAGCGCTCCCCGCTGTTGAAGGGCGGACAGCCGCCTCTGTCTTTGGGTGGTCTCACCATACAAAGGGAATCACTTTATATCTGACCTTCTTTTTATAATCCGCATATCCTTCCAGGCCCTTTTCCAGTACCTTTTCCTCGTTCCGAATACGCTTGGCGATGATCGGGATATACAGAAGCGTGATGGCAAAG
>CADBKB010000141.1:3394-4559 GCA_902795095.1 Oscillospiraceae bacterium | reverse complement strand
GGGGCTTGAAAAAGGATATCTTATTTGCCAAGGGAATCGGTGATGCCGACGGTCTTGGTCTGATCGTAGCAGGCAAACTTCTGCTCCACATCGGCGGGCTTGCCCTTCCGGGTCAGCAGGCTGACGACGGGCACCAGCACCAGGCCGCCCACCATGGCGAACACGCCGGAATACAGGGAGTTCTTGAATACGAAGCCCAGGACGGGAACGTTCTCCACGCTGATGAGCTTCAGCGACACGAACAGCTGGATGATCTCCAGGCCGACGCCGTAGATGAAGCAGGCGATGACGCCGCCGCGGGTCACACCCTTCCAGTACAGACCGTAGAAGAAGGGCGCCAGGAACGCGCCGGCCAGCGCGCCCCAGGACACGCCCATCATCTGGGCGATGAGGAAGCTCTTGGACCGGTACTGGAAGATGGCGATAACGGCGGAGACCACGATAAAGAATACGATGAACAGGCGGATGAGCAGCATCTTGCCCTTTTCGGTCAAGCCATTCTTGCGAAGCGGGGCGATGAAGTCCAGCGTGATGGTGGATCCGCTGGTCAGAACCAGAGACGACAGGGTGGACATGGAGGCCGAGAGCACCAGCACGATCACGATGCCGATGATGATCGACGGCAGTGTGGAGAGCATGGTGGGAATAACGGCGTCGAAGCCCTGTTCGGCTACATCCACATTGTAGAGCCGACCAAAGCCGCCCAGGAAGTAGCAGCCGCCCGCCACGACGATGGCAAAGAGCGTGGAGATGACGGTGCCCTTCTTGATGGAGTCCTCGTTCTTGATGGCGTAGAACTTGCCCACCATCTGCGGCAGGCCCCAGGTACCCAGACTTGTCAGCATGACCACGAAGAACAGGAAGCCCGGATTCGCGCCGAAGAAGGAGGCGTACTGCCAGCCGCCGTTGGGGCCGGTGGCCAGCTGCTCGATGGCCGCGTTGAAGCCGCCGTTGGAGGCCAGCACCGCGCCGATCACCGCCACGATGCCCACAAGCATCACCAGGCCTTGGATAAAATCGTTGATGGCGGTGGCCATATAGCCGCCGTAGAGGACATAGATGCCTGTAAGCAGCGCCATAATGATGACGCACAGGGAGTAGTCCACGCCGTTGTAAGCCATGGAGAACAGGCGGGACAGTCCATTATACAAAGACGCCGTGTAGG
>CADBKB010000141.1:0-3380 GCA_902795095.1 Oscillospiraceae bacterium | reverse complement strand
CGGCATGGTCCTCGAGCCCAGGTGCTGGGTCATGATGCGGGTGCGGCGGCCCAGGATCGTCCACGCAAGCAGGGAGCCGATGAAGGCATTGCCCAGGCCGATCCAGGTGGAGGCGAGGCCGAAATTCCAACCGAACTGACCGGCATAGCCGACGAAAATGACGGCGGAGAAATAGGAGGTGCCGAAGGCAAAGGCGCTGAGCCAGGGGCCAACGCCGCGGCCGCCCAGGACAAAGCCCTCCACGGAGGTGGAATGCCGGCGGCAATAGAAGCCGATACCCACCATCACGGCAAAGAAAACAACTAAGAAAATGGAGGTCAGTACGATGTTCATGATGTATCATCCTTTGCGATGGAAGCTCGGCGCAGAAGCGCCGGCGCGGATAAGTTTATCGCTTTAAACCGCTAAATAGAATGATACTCGCTCACAGGCAAATTGTCAAGTAGAATGTCGAATAAAAATACCGCCCGGAAACCGTGATTATATGTGCGAGATTTCCACCCCGGTATAATAGGTCTTCAGGATCCTCTCCGCTGTGGCGCCCGCCAGGGCCATGGCCTGTGCTCCGCACTGGCTCATCCCCACCCGATGGCCAGCGCCGTAGACGTCAAAGCAGAAGCACGTCCCGTCCCATTCCAGGGAAAACCGCGTGGAGCGCAGACCGAAGGCGGCGCGCAGCTGCGTCCCGGTCAGCGCAACTCCGCCGACCTCCAGGCTCCGCACCCCGTCTCCGGCGGTGCGTTCCTCCGCGCCCAGCCATGTCGAAGGATCTCCCTCCAGCACCGCCTCCGGGGCAATGGCCTGTATGCTCCGGGCAAACGCCGCCGGGTCCAGCACTGTACTGCTGTGGTAGCTGCCGGCGTCCTCCTCTCCGGGACTGGCCACCGGGCGCAGATAGGGCACCTCCGTGCCCCAAACCTCAACGGCGTCCTCGGTCATGCCCCCGGAGCAGGCAAAGAAGGTGGCGTCGATCAGCGCCCCGTCGTAGGTCAGGACCAGTCCATCGGTGCTGTCCACCGCCTGCCGCGCCCGCTCCCGCAGGGCCGCATATGCCTGTCCAAAGCGTTCCCGGAGCTCCTTCTCCTCCGCTTGCCGCTGGCAGCAGTCGGCGCTGTCGCACACGTCCGCATCCGGATGCTTCCTGCAGTGCAGCGCGTAGGTGCGTGAGGCGATGGCTTGGGCCCGAAGAGCCTCCGGCGCAAAGGACATGGGCATCTCCGACATCACAACGCCGATCAGATACTCCCGCAGATTCATCTCCTCCACCCCGCCGTCCCGCAGGAGCTGCACAGTGTGGGTACGGTCAAAGCAGACCGCCCGGCGGGCGATGTTCTCCACAACCGCTGTGGGGATGACTGGGTTGGCCGCCCGGGCTTCCGCCGGCGGATGTACCAGCACGAGGGCCAGACATGCGATCAGTGCCATCAGTATTTCCGGTTCGTATTTTCGCATAGGCTTCCTTTCAACTCTTCCGCGGCCATTCTTGACAGATTATGGCCCGCGAAGTATAATGATTGGGCAACGATATTCCTTGATTTCGCGCTGCTTTGCGCAGATTTTCCATGAAACGGAGCTGTTTTATGAAAAAAACACTCATCACGATCCTGTGTATTGTGCTCGTGCTCGCCTTAATCGGCGCCGCGGCATGGTATTTTCTGGTGTATCAGCGGGATATGACCGCCGAACGCTGCGCCGAGCTTGCCGGCGACGCCGTCGCAGCGGGACGGTACTCCAGGGCGATCCGCCTGTACACCACAGCCTATGAGCTGGATCCGAACAATTATGACCTGGCCCTCTCCCTGGCCGATACCTACGTCGCCGCCGGCAACTATACCAAGGCGGAGTATACCCTGGTGCATACCATCTCCGAACATCCTGAGGCGCTGGCGCCCTATCTGGCCCTTTCTCGAATCTATGTGGCCCAGGACAAGCTCCTGGACGCCCAGCAGATGCTTGACCATGTGGAGAACGAAGCCGTCCGCGCTCAGCTCGATCAGATGCGGCCCGAAGCTCCCACCCTCAGCCCGGAGAGCGGTTATTATTCCGACTATATCAGCGTTTCGCTGACCTACCGGTCCGGCACGCCCTATCTGCGGGCAGACGGAGAGTACCCCTCTACCGCCGACGCCCCCTACAGCGCCCCTGTGGAGCTGCCCGGCGGTGAATCCTCCGTTTCAGCCATCGTCGTGGGCGAGAACGGCCTGGTTTCTCCCCTGACCGTCAACGGCTACACCATCGGCAATATCGTCGAAGAGGTCAGCTTCGCCTCCGCCGGCTTCGAATCCTTCGCCCGGGAAACCCTGGCTCTGGATCCCGGCGCTCCCGTGCTGACCAGCGACCTGTGGAGCGTCGCCGAGCTGACGGTGCCCGATACCGTCACCGAGATCACCGATCTGCAGTATTTTACCGGGCTCAAATCCCTGACTCTGCAGAATTACCACGGCGGCGACTATACCTTCCTCGCCTCGATGCCTCTGCTGGAGACCCTGGATCTGAGCCAGAGCAGCGTTTCTACCATCGCCCTGGAGGCCATCGACGCCCTGCCCAATCTGAAAACGCTGAATCTCAATGCCTGCGGCATTTCTGATATCGCCAATCTCAAGTCTCTGTCCGGCCTGCAGACGCTGGATCTTGGCAGCAACAGTGTTACAGCCATAGCCCCGCTGACCCGCTGCACGGCCCTGCAGACCCTCAATCTCAGCGGCAACGGTATCTCCGACATTTCTCCGCTGACCGCCCTCAAGCAGCTGCAGACGTTGGATCTGAGCTATAACGCCCCCACCACCCTGGCGCCCCTGGCCCAGTGTACCGAGCTCCGGCGCCTCGACCTGTCCAATTGCGCCCTGATCGACATTTCCGCCCTCAAGCAGTGCACCAAGCTCACCCATCTGACCGCAGCGCACAACAGCTTGATAGGCATCGCCGGTCTGGAGGCCTGCACCGCACTGGAGGAAGTGGACCTCAGCTATAATAAGCTTGCGTCCATCGACGAGCTGGGCGGGATCGATTCTCTCCTGCTCGTCAACATCAACGAGAACGACGTCAGAAATGTTCCCGCCTTCTCCTCCGGCTGCCGCCTGCAGAAGTTTTACGCCGATCACAATTTCCTGGAGGATCTGACCGGTCTTACCGCCCTTCCCTACCTCAACTACGTCACCCTGGACTACAACAATATCGACAATATCGACGCCCTGGCCGATTGTGAAAATCTGGTGCAGGTCAATGTATTCCACACCAACATCAACAGCGCCGACGATGTATCCGCGCTGACCGACCGCAGCATCATCGTCAACTATACGCCGGAGTACTGATTTATCGCCCGTCTCCGGGCGCTTCGGACAGTCTCCAGGCCCATGCTAATAAAACCGCTCCGAAGCACA
>CADBKB010000140.1 GCA_902795095.1 Oscillospiraceae bacterium | reverse complement strand
AGCATTATCGTCTTCCACCTCATCCGCCTCGCTGCGCTCGGCACCTTCCCCTCGAGGGGAAGGCCTTGGCGCTCTGAAGCTTTGGGATCGCCGAAAGTTTGTGGCAATGGGGCCGCTTACTCCTGCACCCAATCCCTCAACTGCCCGAACAGGGCCTCGGGGACGATGGCTTCCACGGCGATGCCCTCGCCGGTGTACTCGCAGGAGAGGACCTGGGCCTTCTCGTGGAGCTGCTCGATCCTGCCGCCCTGGGCATAGGGAAGCAGGAGCTTGCAGTGATGCAGGCCCCGGTTCAGGGTCGTTTCTATAAGGGAAAGCAGCGCGTCCATGCCCTCGCCGGTGGCTGCGCTGACACGCACGCATTCGGGCTTGTGAGGGATCCGGTCGCCCGGCACCAGGTCTGACTTGTTGTAGCATTCGATCACCGGCGTGCCGGGCTTTGCCAGCTGCTCTATTAGACGATCCACCACGGCCATATGTTCCGCCCGATCCGGGTCGGAGGCGTCGATCACATGGATCAGCACGTCGGCGTATTCCAGCTCCTCCAGGGTGGCGCGGAAGGCGCTGACCAGGTGGTGGGGCAGCTTGGCGATGAAGCCGACGGTGTCCGACAGCAGCACCGTCAGGGTGTCGGAGACCTTCAGGCGGCGGGTGGTGGTGTCCAGGGTGTCGAACAGGCGGTCATTGGCGGGGATCTCCGCCCCGGTGAGGTGGTTGAGGATCGTGGATTTGCCCGCGTTGGTGTAGCCCACCAGGGCCGCCACGGGCACGCTGGCATGGATGCGGCGCTCGCGGGCCGTGGCGCGCACCTGGCGCACGGCCTCCAGCTCCTGCTCCAGCTTTTCGATCCGCCGGCGGATGTGGCGGCGGTCCGTTTCCAGTTTGGTTTCGCCGGGGCCGCGGGTGCCGATGCCGCCGCCGAGGCGCGACAGGCTCGTGCCCATGCCCGACAGCCGGGGCAGCAGATAGCGGTACTGGGCCAGCTCCACCTGGAGCCGGCCTTCGGCGGTGCGCGCTCGCTGGGCGAAAATATCCAGGATCAGGGCGCTTCGGTCCAGCACCACGGCCCCGGTCAGCTCCTCCAGTGCCCGCATCTGGCTGGGGGATAGCTCATTGTCAAAGATGACCATGTTGGCATCCGTCGCCCGGACGAGCTCGGCCACCTCCTGGGCCTTGCCCTCGCCGATGAAGCTGTGGGCGTCGGGAGCGTGGCGGTTCTGCAGCACGGTGGCGGTGCATTCGCCGCCGGCGGTTTCGAGCAGGCTGCGAAGCTCCTCCAGGGTGCGTTCCGTGGCGGCCTGCTCGGGGCGGAAGCAGTCGGCGTTCAGACCGACCAGCACCGCCCGGTCGATGATATGTTGTTCCATAAATATCTCAAATCTGACAGTATTTCCAATTTTTCGGGACGATCCCAGGGGGAATGGATGACAAAAGCCCGCACCTGTCTGCGGTGCGGGCCCCGATCGATTATTTCAGGCCGTATTTCTTGTTGAAGCGCTCTACGCGTCCGCCGGTGTCGACCAGCTTCTGCCGGCCGGTATAGAACGGATGGCACTTGGAGCAGATTTCAACCTTGATATCTTTCTTCGTGGAGCCCGTCTCAATGATCGCGCCGCAGGCACAACGGATCGTGGTCTGCTGGTACTTGGGATGGATACCTTCCTTCATGGGATACACCTCATCTTTCAAAATCTGTAAAAGAGCGTCGCGCTCTTCCCTTGGCTTTTTAAGGCTTGATGATTTTATCACAAGATGCGCGGCAATGCAAGCACTTTTTTCTCTTTTTTCTGGTTTTCAGTCCTCCGGCGCGCAAAAAACCCGCGGCTTTTGGGGAATCGTCGGGAATTCCTGCGCAGGAAGGAACAGGGGATAGAGCCGTGCGGCCCGCTGCTCCAGCTCGAAATACCGTCCCTCGCCCGCTTCGCCGGGGTGCAGGATCGCGATACCGCCGTTGGTCCGCGCCTCGCGCAGGATCTCCCGCCCCCTGGCGTTGAAGGCCAGAGCCCGGACGTAGGGCGCGGGCGCGGCGAGATCGGCCTGCCGAACGCCCAGGAAGGCGCACAGGATCATGCGCTCGATGCGGGCTCTGGCATAGCGGCGGGATTTGACGGACGCGATCAGTTCTTCCAGGCTCCCTGCCCGGCGGCTTTCCGCCATCAGCTTGCGCCACAGGCCCTCGGCGCCGTAGGGAAGGGCCTCAAATTCGCCGTCATCCATGGCCCGCAGCCGGGCTAGGATGGCCCGCTCGCCCCATTCGATCCGGTGGAGCTTCGCCTCCGCGAACAGCGGCCGCGCCGCCTCCGGCACATGGTCCAGCCAGCGGGGATCCGGCATGACGGCCCGCAGGGCCGTGGCCGAGGGGTTGATCGGATCGATCCCCGTATCGTGGTAGCCGCCCTCGCGCCGGACGGCCAGGGGTTCGATGCCGCTGCCCCGGGCCAGCAGGGCCTTGCAGTATTCCACCGCCAGGATGTCGTTGGGATTGCGCAGGATTGTCCCGGCCCCGCCGACGGCCTCCAGGGCTGCCTGCCGCGTGGCTGCGAAGCTCTTTCCCTCCGGCAGACGGGCGCGCAGCGCCTCGGAGAATGCCTCGGAGCGCAGGCACTCAGCGGTAGACATAATTAAATTACCGTCGCCGGACTCGCAGCCAAAGCAAAGTACGTCGACTGTTCCCAGCCGGTCCAGCACGTCCACGGCGCCGGCGGCGAAGCCCTCGGCGCTGGAAAGGGAGGCGGTCAGCGGCAGCTCCAGCACCAGATCCGCGCCGCTCTCCACCGCCGCCCGGGCCCGGGTGGGCGCGTCGATCACGGCGGGCCGGCCCCGCTGGACGAAGCTGCCGCTCATGAGGCACACGATGCGCGCATCCTCTCCCAGAGCCTGCCGCGCCAGCCGGTACTGCCGCACATGGCCCAGGTGCAGGGGGTCATATTCACAAACGATGGCGGCGGTGCGCATTTTTTTTGCCCCTTTTCCGAAAAAAATGATTTTTTGGCTTGTATGACAGGCCAAAATATTATACAATAACTATCGGTGCTTTATTTTATCACAGAATCATGCGAAAGCATACTTATTTTTTTGAGGTGTAACTATGAATATTCTTGTCATCAACGCAGGCTCGTCCTCCCTGAAGTATCAGCTCATGGATCCGGATACCGGCTGGGTCAGCGCCAAGGGCCTGTGTGAGCGCATCGGCATCGACGGCCGTCTGACGCATCGCATCCCCGCCAAGCGTGAGAAGGTCAGCCGCGACATCCCCATGCCCACCCATTCCGAGGCGATCACCGCGGTGCTGGACATCCTGGTGGACGAGCGCTACGGCGTCATCAAGTCCCTGGACGAGGTGGACGCGGTGGGTCACCGCGTGCTGCACGGCGGCGACAAGTTCGTCGAATCCTGCATCATCGACGAGGCCTGCAAGCAGGCCATCCGCGACTGCATCCCCCTGG
>CADBKB010000139.1 GCA_902795095.1 Oscillospiraceae bacterium | reverse complement strand
GCACCTGCACCAGAGGCCAGGTCGTGACCTTCCTGTACCGCGCCATGGACGCCGACAAGGAGTAATCACAACTGATTCTCTGAAACCCGCATAAAACCCCGCCGGGGCTGCGCAAGCAGCCCCGGCATTCTTTATGTTCAGAGAATTCCGAAAACACCCATCCCGTAGGGGCCGAACTCGAAGAGTCACGAATGTATGCCCACATCGGCCCGCCTGCAGCGCACTTCCGTCCCCAACGCAGGGCAACCGGTCCCCCGGCCGCCGCCTGTTTCCCGATTCTTACATTTGCCCGTAATCATCGCCCGGCCTGTCACGGCGAGACCCCGCAGGGGCTGTGGAGATCCGCGCCCCAATGCGCGAAGAGAACGGATTGCCGCGTCGCTGCGCTCCTTGCAATGACAGCGCCCGCGGGGCGGAGGAATGACGGCCCGGGATGGCGGCGAATCAGGGTCAAAAGTGGCACAAATCCTCTGTTTTTGGAGGAAAAAGCTCTTTACACAGGGCATAGAGCGTGCTATAATCATTTCGCTGTCCGCGTGCGGACGGCCAAAAGCTATCCGAATCCCTGTCATTTAAGAGGTGCATAGTATGAGTCGTATGCTTGGAACCGTTTCCAGAGGAGTCCGCGCACCCATCATCCGCGAGGGCGATGATCTGCGCAAAATCGTAACCCAGTGCGTGCTGGAGGCCGCCGGCCAGCAGACCGATGGCTTTGAGATCCGCGACCGCGACGTGATCTGCATGACCGAGGCGATCGTCGCCCGCGCCCAGGGCAATTACGCCACTGTGCAGGATATCGCCGCCGACGTGCAGGCCAAATTCGGCGCCGACACCGTGGGCATCATCTTCCCGATCCTCAGCCGCAACCGCTTCTCCATCTGCCTGCGCGGCATCGCCATGGGCGTGAAGAAGGTCGTGGTGCAGCTCTCCTACCCCGCCGACGAGGTGGGCAACCACCTGTTCGACGCGGATCTGCTGGATGAAAAGGGCGTCGATCCCTACCGCGACGTGCTGACCCTGGCCCGGTATCGCGAGCTGTTCGGCTATGCCAAGCATCCCTTCACCGGTATGGACTATGTGCAGTTCTATGCCGACGTCATCCGCGGCGCCGGGGCGGAGCCCGAGTTCGTGTTCGCCAATGATCCCCGCGCCATCCTGAAGTATACGAAGAACGTCATTCCCTGCGATATACACACCCGCGCCCGCACCAAGCGCCTTCTGAAGGCCGCCGGGGCTGAGAAGGTCTTCGGCATGGACGAGCTGCTCACCGCGCCGGTCAACGGCAGCGGCTTCAACGAGACCTACGGCCTGCTGGGCTCCAACAAGGCCACCGAGGACAAGGTCAAGCTCTTCCCCCGCGCTTCCCAGGGCCTGGTGGACGGCATCCAGGCCGACATCCTGGAGGCCACCGGCAAGCACGTCGAGGTCATGGTCTACGGCGACGGCGCCTTCAAGGACCCCGTCGGCAAGATCTGGGAGCTGGCGGACCCCGTGGTTTCCCCCTTCTTCACCGCCGGCCTGGTGGGCACCCCCAATGAGCTGAAGCTCAAGTACCTGGCGGACAACGACTTCTCCGAGCTCAGCGGCGAGGCGCTGCGCGACGCGATCCGCGCCCAGATCCGCAAGAAGGATTCTGACCTGGTGGGCAAGATGGTCTCCGAAGGCACCACCCCCCGCCGACTGACCGATCTGATCGGCTCGCTGTGCGATCTGACCTCCGGCAGCGGCGACAAGGGCACCCCCATCGTCTATATCCAGGGCTACTTTGACAACTACACCGCAGAATAAAACAAACGCGATCGGCAGGGTTTTTCCCTGTCGATCGCTGTTTTTTCTTGTATTGCTCCGGGATTTATGCTATACTTTTTTTATCACGGCCGGTCGGGACCTACTCCACTCAGATAGCCCCGGTCCGCCAAAAAAGGAGGAACAATCTCATCCGCCCGACTTGCGGTGCGGCAGTGTGGAGACCTGCCGTAATCCGGCGCTTCGCGTCGGGAGATGCGCGCATGCGGAGGCACGCGCATTCAAGTCAGATGTATGGCAGAGGTCATTCTGAAAAACATCAAAAAGATCTACCCCAACTTTGAAGTCAAGAAGCACAAGAAGAAGGACGCATCGGAGGAGAAAAAGGGCAACCTGCAGATCACAGACGAAGGCGTGGTTGCGGTGCAGGCTTTCAGCCTGGATATCGCCGACCGTGAATTCATCGTGTTGGTCGGTCCGTCCGGCTGCGGCAAATCCACCACCCTGCGCATGATCGCGGGACTGGAGGATATCACCGACGGCGAGCTCTACATCGACGGCGTCCTGGTCAACGACGTGGCCCCCAAGGACCGCGACATCGCCATGGTCTTCCAGAACTATGCGCTGTATCCCCACATGACCGTCTATGAGAACATGGCCTTCTCCCTCAAGCTCAAGAAGACCCCCAAGGCGGAGATCGATCAGCGGGTGCGCGAAGCGGCGGAGATCCTGGATATCACCCAGTACCTCGACCGCAAGCCCAAGGCGCTGTCCGGCGGCCAGCGGCAGCGCGTGGCCATCGGCCGCGCCATCGTGCGCAACCCCAAGGTTTTCCTGATGGACGAGCCCCTTTCCAATCTGGACGCCAAGCTCCGCAACCAGATGCGCGCCGAGCTCATCAAGCTCCGCGAGAAGGTGGATACCACCTTCGTCTACGTCACCCATGACCAGACCGAGGCCATGACCCTGGGCGACCGCATCGTCATCATGCGCGACGGCTTCATCCAGCAGATCGGCACCCCCCAGGAGGTGTTCAACCATCCGGCCAATCTCTTTGTCGCCGGCTTCATCGGCACGCCGCAGATGAATTTCTTCAACGATTGCCTCCTGACCAAGGACGGCGGCAAATGGGCCGTGGACGTCATGGGCAAGCGGTTTGCGCTGCCGGAAAGCAGTCAGAGCAAGCTGGACGCGAGCATCGATTCCGACCGGAAGGTCATCGTCGGCGTCCGCCCGGTGCATGTCTCCGTCGGGACCGAGGGCATCGGCGCCAAGATCGACGTCAGCGAGATGATGGGCAGCGAGCTGCATCTGCATATGAATGCCCAGGGCACTGACGTGGTGGCCGTGGTTCAGACCTCGGATATCGATCTGGAGAAGGTCAGCCACCATGCCGAGGTGTGCTTCAATTTCCGGCCGGAGACCATCCACCTGTTCGATCCCTCGACGGAGGAGAACCTTCTCTGATCGGGCCGCAATCCGCCATAGATTTTGAATATAGATAACAGTGCCGCCCGGGCTGATGCCCGGGCGGCGTTTTGTTGTGGGTTTCAGGAAATCAGCTTACTCCTTGTCGGCGTCCATGGCGCGGTACAGGAAGGTCACGACCTGGCCTCTGGTGCAGGTGCCGTCGGGCGCGAAGGTGGTGGCGGTCATACCGTTGGTCACCTTGCTGGCCACCGCCCAGGCCACGGCCTTCTCATAGAAGGCG
>CADBKB010000138.1 GCA_902795095.1 Oscillospiraceae bacterium | reverse complement strand
CATCGGCAACATCGGCGGCACCGTGGGCGAGGTTTCCGCCATCGCCCTGCTCATCGGCGGCATCTACCTGATCTGCCGGGGCGTTATCCGTCCCCGGATCCCCGTGGCCTACATCGCCACCGTCGCCGTGCTGACCCTGATCTTCTCCCGCAGCGGCGGCCACTTCGATTTCGTCTGGATGCTCCGCGAGATCTTCGCCGGCGGCCTCTTCCTGGGCGCCTTCTTCATGGCCACCGACTATGTCACGAGCCCCAACACCCCCAAGGGTGAGATCATCTTCGGCATCGGCGCGGGCCTCCTCGTGGTCTTCATCCGCTACTTCGGCGGCTATCCCGAGGGCGTCTGCTACTCCATCCTGGTGATGAACATCTGCGTGTGGCTCATCGACAAGGCCACCATGCCCGCCCGCTTCGGCGTGACCAAGGAAATGCGTCAGGCTGAGAAGGCAGCGGCCAAGGCAGCGAAAAAAGCAGCAAAGGAGGGCTCTGAGGCATGAGTGAAGCGAAGAAGCAATCCGGCATGGCCAGCCTCGTGATCGTCCTGGCTGTGATCTGCCTGGTCTCCGCCGCGATCCTGGGCCTGGTCAACAAGGTCACCGTGGGGCCCATCCAGGCCAACACGGAGAAGACCGTGCAGGAGTCCCTGCGGACGGTCATGCCCATCGACGGCGACTATGAGGACGTCACCGACCAGTACAGCGGCGACCCCGTCACTGTGGACGTCACCGGCGTCTCCGTCCCCGTGAAGGCCGTGTACAAGGCCGCTGACGAGGGCTATGTTGTGGAGACCATGTCCCCCAACGGCTTCGGCGGCGCCCTGGACATGATGGCCGGCGTGGACAACGAAGGCAACGTCACCGGCATCGCCATCATCTCCCATGCGGAGACCTCCGGCCTGGGCTCCAAGTCCACCGATCCTGAGTGGCAGGCCCAGTTCAAGGGTGTGAACGGTACCATCGGCGTGACCAAGGACGGTTACCAGATCAACGCCATCACCGGCTCCACCATCACCTCCCGCGCGGTCTGCGACGGCGTCAACGCCGCCATCGCAGTCGTTGAGACTCTGGGTTAAGGAGGGACCAAAAGAATGAATGTAAAGAAACAATTTTGGGACGGCCTGATTACCCAGAACCCCGTGTTAGTCCAGCTGCTGGGTATGTGCCCCACCCTGGCTATCACCACCTCCCTCTTCAACGGCTTAGGCATGGGCCTGTCCGTTCTGATCATCCTGACCTGCGCCAACGTGGTTATTTCCGCCCTGCGCAAGATCATCCCCAACAAGGTCCGTATCGCCTGCTACATCGTGGTCATCGCCAGCTTCGTGACCATGGTGGACCTGCTGCTGAAGGCCTTTGTGCCGGCCCTGTCCAAGAGCCTGGGCCTGTTCATCCCCCTGATCGTCGTCAACTGCATCATCCTGGGCCGTGCCGAGGGCTTCGCCTCCAAGAACGGCATCGGCGCTTCCGCCCTTGACGGCATCTTCCAGGGCTTCGGCAACATGGTCGCCCTGACCATCATGTGCGTCATCCGTGAGTTCCTGGGCGCCGGCACCTTCGGCGGCGGCCTGCTCAACGGCGGCAAGGGCATCCAGATCCTGCCCCCCGACACCGTGGCCCTGGGCATGATCCTCCCCGTGGGCGGCTTCCTCACCCTGGGCGTGGTCATCGCGGCCGTGCAGTATTTCATGAACAAGCCTAAGAAGACGAAGGAGGTGGCGAAGTAATGCCTGCAAGTATCGCTAGTTTGCTGTCCATCGCTCTGGGCGCTGTGCTCGTCAACAACTTCGTCCTGTCCCAGTTCCTGGGCATCTGCCCCTTCATGGGCGTTTCCAAGAAGGTAGACACCGCCCTTGGTATGGGCATGGCAGTTATTTTCGTCATGGGCGTGGCCTCCGCGGTCAACTGGCCCATCAACAAGTTCATCCTGGAGCGGCAGTATGGCGGCGGCGGCACCCTGGAGTTCCTCCAGACCGTTACCTTCATTCTGGTCATCGCCTCCCTGGTCCAGTTCGTGGAGATGTTCCTGCAGAAGTCCGTGCCCTCCCTCTATGAGGCCCTGGGCGTGTACCTGCCCCTGATCACCACCAACTGCGCCGTGCTGGGCGTGGTGCTCCAGAACACCCAGAAGGGTTACACCTTCGCAGAGAGCCTGACCTACGGCATCGGCGGCGGCATCGGCTTCCTGGTGGCCATCGTCCTGTTTGCCAGCGTCCGCGAGCGCATGGAGTTCGGCAAGTGCCCCAAGAGCTTTGAGGGATTCCCCATCGCCCTGGTGGCCGCCAGCCTGATCGCCCTGGCGTTCATGGGCTTCTCCGGTCTGAAAGTTTGGTAAGGGAGGCGAAGTAAGAGAATGAGTACCACTATTGTTGCCCCGATCGTACTGACGATCCTGGGTATCGTGTTCGGCGCCATCCTGGCCTTCGCTTCCAAGATCTTCGCCGTGGAAAAGGACCCCCGCGAGGAGGCCATCGGCGAGATCCTGCCCGGCGCAAACTGCGGCGGCTGCGGCTATCCCGGCTGCGGCGGCTTCGCCAACGCCGTGGTCAAGGGCCTTGCTCCCGTTGACGCCTGCGCCCCCGGCGGCCCCGGCGTCGCTGCCAAGATCGGTGAGATCATGGGCATCGAGGTCGACGCCAGCGTCCGTAAGGTCGCTCAGGTCCTGTGCTCCGGCGGCGGCCATGAGAAGCTCCGCTATGACTATGTCGGCCTGGAGAGCTGCCTGGCTCAGAGCCGCGTGTCCTCCGGCCCCATGCAGTGCTCCTACGGCTGCCTCGGCGGCGGCGACTGCGTGGACGCCTGTAAGTTCGACGCCATCCACATCGTCAACGGCGTGGCCGTGGTGGATGAGCAGAAGTGCGTGGCCTGCAACGCCTGCGTGACGGCCTGCCCGAAGCACATCATCCGCATCATCCCCAGAAAGTCCAAGAAGTACGCCCTGCTGCCCTGCTCCTCCAAGGATAAGGGTCCTGCCACCAAGGCTGCCTGCGACGACGGCTGCATCGGCTGTAAGCTCTGCGTGAAGGCCTGCCCCAAGGAGGGCGCCATCACCGTGGAGAACTTCCTGGCCACCATCAACTACGAGATCTGCATCGGCTGCGGCATGTGCTCCCGCGCCTGCCCCCGCAAGCTGATCACCATCGACGGCGTGGTCCTGCCTCCCAAGCCCAAGAAGCCTGCGGCTCCCAAGGCTGACGATGCTGCCAAGCCCGCCGCCAAGCCTGCTGAGGCTCCCAAGGCTGAGGCTGCTGCCCCCGCCGCTGAGGCCCCCAAGGCCGAGGCTCCCGCTGCTCCCGCCGAAGCTCCCAAGGCTGAGGCTCCCGCAGAGGCCCCCAAGTCTGAGTAAGGCTTAGCTGAACCATTAAAAAGGGCCCGTTGCAAAACGACGAGGCACAAAAGGAAGAGCCAGCTAGCCCCGAAAGGGGTTGGCTGGCTCAGTCCTTTGCGTTAAAATTAGGTTGTGAA
>CADBKB010000137.1 GCA_902795095.1 Oscillospiraceae bacterium | reverse complement strand
AAACAGCGCCGATCCGGACGATCGTTCCGGATCGGCGCTGCTTTATGCAAGGGTTCATCCGTTTTTGAGGAGTCGGCGCAGACGGTTGGCTGCTTCCATCGTTTCTTCGGGGCTGCCGAAAGTAGAGAAGCGGAAAAAGCCCTCGCCGCACGCACCGAAGCCCTCGCCCGGGGTGCCGACGACCTGGATCTCATGCAGGAGCCGGTCGAAGAACTCCCAGCTGCCCATGCCGCCCGGACACCGGAGCCAGATATAGGGCGCGTTTTTGCCGCCGGTATACCAGATCCCAAGCTCGTCCAGCGCCTCGGTCAGGACGCGGGCGTTGTTCTTATAGATGGAAATGGTTTCCCGGATCTGTCGCTGGCCTTCCGGGGTGAACACCGCCGCCGCGCCCCGCTGGATGATATAGCTGACGCCGTTGGTCTTGGTGGTGCGGTTGCTGACCCACATCCCATTGAAATTCATCCCGTGCCGCTCCAGATCCTTCGGGATCACCGTATAGCCCAGCCGGGTGCCGGTGAAGCCTGCCGTCTTCGACAAAGAGCAGATCTCGATGGCGCAGGTGCGGGCGCCCGGGAGCTCGAAAATGCTGTGCGGCAGGGTTTCGTCCTCGATGAACGCCTCATAGGCGGCGTCGAAGAGGATCACCGCGCCGCGGGCATTGGCCCAGTCCACCCAGGACTGAAGCTGCAGGCGCGAGAACACCGCGCCCGTGGGATTGTTGGGCGAGCAGATGTAGATGAGCTCCGCTTCCAGCTCTAGATCCGGCGCAGGCAAAAAACCGTCGGCAATGCCGGAGGCCAGGTGCACGATCCTGCGGCCTGCCATGACGTTGGCTCCCACATAGGCAGGATAGGCGGGTTCGATCACCAGACAGGCGCTGTCCCGGTCGAACAGATCCAGGATGTCGCCCAGCTCGTCGCTGGCGCCGCTGGAAACAAAGACCTCGTCCGGGTCCAGGGCCACGCCGCGTTCGGCATAATGCGCCGCGATGGACTCCCGCAGGAAGGCCGCGCCGCACTCCGGCATATAGCCGTGGAAACGATCCGCGTCCGCCTGATCCTCCACCGCCGCGTGCAGGGCGGAGATCACCGCGGGGCACAGGGGCTGGGAAACGTCGCCGATGCCCATGCGGTACAGGTGCTTTTCGGGGTTCGCTTCGGCGTATGCCCCGGTCTTCTGTGCGATCCGATAGAAGAGATAAGACTGTTTCAGATCGGCATAGTGCATATTCGGTCGAATCATTGCGCCGTCTCCCCCTCATAAACCGTTTTGGCCGGGCCGGTCATGGTCACGTTCCCATTCTTCGCCACCCGGATCTCCAGAATGCCGCCGTCCAGATGCACCTGGATGGGCGCATCGTATGCGCACAGGCCCTTTGCCGCCGCAGCCGCCGCGCTGGCGCAGGCACCGGTGCCGCAGGCCATGGTGATCCCGCTTCCCCGCTCCCACACCCGCATACGCAGCTGCTGCGGGCCGAGCTTCTGCACAAATTCCACGTTTACCCCGCCGGGGAACGCTTCGTGATGCTCGATGGCCGGGCCGAGGGTGGTGAGCGGGACTTTGGAGACGTCCTCCACAAAGATCACGGCGTGGGGATTGCCCACGTTCACGCTTGTGCATTCGATCTCCTGCCCCGCCGCGCTGAGCTTCATGGTCTCGCCCACACAGACGACGCCCATGCCGACCTCGACGCCGGCGACCTTCCCGCAGCGCAGACGCAGCTCCAGCTCGCGGACGCCGGAGAGCGTCTCGATCCGCAGCCGGGTCTTGTCTGTATAGCCCTTGTCGTAGACGTATTTCCCGACGCAGCGGATCCCGTTGCCGCACATTTTTGCCTCGCTTCCGTCGGCATTGAAGATCCGCATTCTGAAATCGGCTTTGTTCGAGGGCGAAATATAGATCATCCCGTCGGCGCCAGCGCCGAAATGCCGGTCGGACAGCCGCACGCTGAGGTCCCGGATGTCCGCCGGGACCTCGCCGAACACATAGAGATAATCGTTCCCAAGCCCATGCATTTTCGTAAAGTGCATTTGATCCTCCTTACTCCGCATCAATTGTGGAAATGCCCATCGTCATCTCCTCCAGCACGTCCAGCAGCATGCGGACGGTGTCCAGGGAGGTGAGCATCGTGATATTGTTCTGGGACGCACACCACCGGATGGCAGCGCCGTCGATATAGTGCACGCCGGACAGGATCGCCCGGGTGCAGATCACATAGCTGACGTAGCCGGCGCGCAGGGATTCCAGGATCTCCTCGCTGCCCTCGGAGAGCTTGCGCCGCAGCCGGACCCGAATGCCGTGTTCCCGCAGGAACATGGCGGTGCCGACGGTGGCCTCGAGATTGAAGCCCATCCGATAAAACCGGCGCACCAGGGGCAGGGCCTCCAGCTTATCCTCGTCGGCCAGACTGACGACCACCGTGCCGTGGGCGGGCAGACGCATGCCCGAGGCGATCAGCGCCTTGTAGGCGGCCCGGTGCAGCTTGCGGTCGTAGCCGATGGCCTCGCCGGTGGACTTCATTTCCGGGGAGAGGTAGGCGTCGAGGCCGTGCAGCTTGGAGAAGGAGAAGGCCGGAGCCTTGACGTAGTATCTCCCCTTCTCCGGCAAAGTGACCGTGTCGATGCCCTGCTCGCGCAGGGATTTTCCCAGCATGACCGCCGTCGCGAGATCCGCGAGGCTGCAGGACGTGGCCTTGGAAAGGAAGGGCACCGTCCGGGAGGACCGGGGATTGACCTCGATGACGTAGACGTTCTCCGCCGGGTCCACGATGTACTGAACGTTGAACAGGCCGATGATGCCGATGCCCAGGCCCAGCCGCCGGGTATAATCCAGGATCGTCTGCCGGACCTTCTTGCTGATGGAATAGGGCGGGTAGACGCTGATGGAGTCGCCGGAGTGTACGCCGGTGCGCTCCACCAGCTCCATGATGCCCGGCACGAACACCTCCCGTCCGTCGCAGACGGCGTCCACCTCCACCTCCTTGCCGCGGATATACTGATCCACCAGCACGGGCTGATCGCGGCTGACGGCCACGGCGGTCTTAAGGTAGCTGCGCAGGTCCGCTTCCTTTGCCACGATCTGCATGGCCCGGCCGCCCAGCACGAAGCTGGGGCGGACCAGCACGGGATAGCCGATCTCCTGCGCCGCGCGGGCGCCCTCGTCGATGCTGGTCACAGCCCGCCCTTTGGGCTGGGGCACGCCGAGGCGCTCCAGCAGCTTTTCAAACAGATCCCGGTTCTCCGCCCGGGCGATGGCGGCGCAGCCGGTGCCGATGAGCCGGACGCCCCGTGCGTCCAGGGCCTCGGCGAGGTTGACGGCAGTTTGCCCGCCCAGGGTGGCGATGACGCCCTCCGGCTGCTCGTGCTCGATGACGTTCATCACGTCCTCGATGTGGTGGAGACCGTCTCGGGATTGTTGTTGATGATGACGGCCTCGAAGCCTGCCTTGCGGATGGCGTCCACCGCGTGAACGGTGGAGTAATCGAACTCCACCCCCTGGCCGATGCGGATGGGGCCGGAGCCCAGGACGATGACCTTTTTCCGCCGGGAACAAACGGATTCGTTTTCCTCGGCATAAGTGGAATAGAAATACGGCACGTAGCTCTCGAATTCCGAAGCGCAGGTGTCGATCATTTTGTAGACGGGGACGATCCCGTTCTCCCGGCGAAGCTCCGCCACGGATCGCTCATCCGTTTTCCACAGTCGGGCGATCTGCCGGTCGGCAAAGCCCAGGCGCTTGGCCTCCCGCAGCACGTTGAGATTCCTCGGCGCCGTGCAAAGCTGCGTCTCGAAGCGGACGATGCGCTCGATCACATGGATGAAAAAGCGGTCAATGCCGCTTGCGTTCGTAATTGCCGCGGGATCCGCGCCAAGGCGCAGGAGCTGCGCGACGGCATAGATCCGGTCGTCCGTGGGGATGCGGATGTAAGACAGCAGCGCCGCTTCTCCCATGGCGTCGAATTTCGGATGGTGCAGGTGCACCCGCCCGGTCTCCAGCGAGCGGATCGCCTTCAGAAGGGCCTCCTCCGCCGTGGCGCCCATGGCCATGGTCTCCCCCGTGGCCTTCATCTGGGTGCCCAGACGGTTATCCGCCTCGGAATACTTGTCGAAGGGGAACCGCGGCATCTTGCACACCACATAGTCCAGCGTCGGCTCAAAGGCGGCCGGAGTGTTGGCCAGATGGATCTCATCCAGAGTCATGCCCACCCCGATCTTGGCCGAGACACGGGCGATGGGATAGCCGCTGGCCTTGGAGGCCAGGGCCGAGGAACGGGAGACCCGGGGATTGACCTCGATCAGATAATATTGGAACGAATTCGGATCCAGGGCGAACTGCACATTGCAGCCGCCCTCGATCCCGAGGGCGCGGATGATCTTGAGCGCGCTGTCGCGCAGCATATGGTATTCCCTGTTGGTCAGGGTCTGGGAGGGGCAGAACACAATGGAATCGCCGGTGTGCACGCCCACGGGATCCAGATTCTCCATGTTGCAGACGGTGATGGCGGTGTCGTTTTTGTCGCGCATCACCTCATACTCGATCTCCTTATAGCCCCGGACGCTCTTTTCGATCAGCACCTGATGCACGGGAGAGAGCTCCAGGGCGTTTTTCATGTGCTCCGTCAGCTCTTTTTCATTGTCGGCAAAGCCGCCGCCGGTGCCGCCCAG
>CADBKB010000136.1 GCA_902795095.1 Oscillospiraceae bacterium | reverse complement strand
GCCAAGCGCATGGTGGGCCGCAGGATGTACGGCGGCCAGTCCACCCACATCCCGCTGAAGCTGAACGCCTCCGGCGTGCTGCCGCTGATCTTCGCCAACGCGATCATGCAGTTCCCGGCCACCATCCTGGCGTTCTTCCCCAACAGCCACGCGAATCTGTGGTGGACCAAGAATGTCAACTCCACCAGCTTCCTGTATCAGGTCATCTTCGCGCTGATGATCTTCGGATTTACGTTCTTCTACTCCGAGATCAGCTTCAACCCCGTTGAGATCTCCAAGAATATCCAGGCGAACGGCGGCATGATCCCCGGCATTCGCCAGGGTAAACCCACCAGCGATTTCATCAAGAAGATCACCCATCGCATCACGATGTTTGGCGCCATCTACCTGGCGGTGCTGGCCGTGATCCCGATGATCATCTACGCTATCGCGGGTGTCAGCCTGCCCTTCGCGGCTTCCTCCCTGCTGATCGCCGTCTCCGTCGCGATGGAGACCATGCGCGAGCTGGAGAGCCAGATGCTGATGAGGCATTACAAGGGCTTCCTGCAGTGACCTCAGGAGGTTTGATATGAAATTGATCTTCTTGGGCCCTCCCGGCGCGGGCAAGGGCACGCAGGCCGCCGGAGTGAGCGCGCACCTGAAGGTGCCGCACATCTCCACCGGCGATATGTTCCGCTCTGCCATCAAGAACGCGACCCCCGTGGGCCTCGAAGCCAAGAAGTACCTGGACGCCGGTGAGCTCGTTCCGGACAGCGTCGTGATCGATATGGTGCGCGAGCGCCTCTCGATGGACGACTGCAAAAACGGCTATCTGTTGGATGGCTTTCCCCGCACGGTGGACCAGGCCGTCACCCTGGACGGGATCGACGAGCCCGACGCCGTGGTGGACATCCAGGTTCCCGATGAGCGGCTCATGAGCCGCCTCACCGGGCGCCGGCTGTGCACCAAGTGCCGCGGGACATTCCATATTTCCATGCTCGCCGACGAGCACACCTGCCCCGTTTGCGGCGGCGAGGTGTACCAGCGCGACGACGACAAGCCCGAGACCATCGCTACCCGGCTGCGCGCCTATCACGAGCAGACCGAGCCCCTGATCGGTTACTATCTGGGCAAGGACAAGCTGCGCCGCGTCAACGGCGACAGCAGGCCGGAGGATGTCTACAAGAACATCCTCGCCTCTCTGGAGTAACTGCATGATCACGATCAAGAACGAATCACAGATAGAGAAGATGCGCAAGGCTGGGGCGCTGCTGCACAGCGTGCTCGAGGAACTGCGCAAGGAGATCGAACCTGGCGTCACCACCCACCACCTGGATCAGATGGCCGAAAGGCTGATCCGGGAGGGCGGCGGGATACCTTCGTCCAAGGGATACAACGGGTTTCCGTATTCGATCTGTGCTTCCGTCGACGATCAGGTGGTCCACGGTTTCCCGAACAAGAACAAGCTCCGCAAGGGACAGCTACTGTCCGTAGACTGCACCTGCATACTGGACGGCTGGCAGTCCGACAGCGCCTTCAGCGTTGTGGTGGGCGGCGGCAATCCGGAGGCGCAAAAGCTGGTGGAAGCCACTGAGATGTGCTTCTGGCTGGGCGCCAGGCAGGCGGTGGCCGGCAACCACCTGGGCGATATCGGCCAGGCGGTGCAGGCCTACGCGGAGGCCCACGGCTACGGCGTCATCCGTGACCTGTGCGGTCACGGCATCGGCACCGAGATGCACGAGGACCCCAACGTGCCCAACTACGGCAAGGCCGGCCGGGGCGTCAGGCTCCAGCCTGGCATGACCATCACCATCGAGCCCATGATCGCCATGGGCACCTGGAAGGTTTGGCAGGAGGACGACGGCTGGACCATCGTCACCCGGGACGGCAGGCCCTGCTCCCACTACGAGCACACCCTGCTGATCACCGACGGGGAGCCCGAGCTGCTTTCCTGGCCCGGAAAACGGGTGTCACAGGTCATTTCGCCGCTTGGCGAAATGATTTCCGGCAAAGCCGGAAATGGCGACAGCTCAAATCAGGGATTTGAGCAGAGCCACCGGGAGGTCCTGAAATGAACAAGTTGCCCGTAGAGATCGGCAGCGTCGTTATTTCAAAGGCCGGACGCGACCAGGGGCGAAGGTTCCTGGTGGTCGGGGAAGTGGACGCGGATTTTGTGTGGATCGCCAACGGCGACCAGCGTAAGATGGATCGCCTGAAGAAAAAGCGGCGCAGACACTTAAAGCCCACCGGGCAGGTGGTGGAAGCGCTGGCCCGCCGGCTCTCCGATGGGGGAGCGGTGGAGGATCATGAGTTGCGCGCATGGTTGCGTGAGGAGGAGGAAAAGCTTGTCCAAGTCTGATGTTATCGAAGTCGAAGGCGTTGTCACTGAATCCTTTCCCAACGCCATGTTCGAAGTACAGCTGCCCAACGGGCACAAGATACTGGCGCATGTATCCGGCAAGATGCGCATGAATTACATCCGCATCTATCCCGGGGATAAGGTTACGATCGAGCTCTCGCCCTATGATCTGACCCGCGGTCGCATCACCTGGCGCTCAAAGAGCTAACTAGACCGGCGGCACGTCCGCTGACAGAATAGGAGGAATTATCATGAAAGTGAGACCTTCCGTTAAGCCTATCTGCGAAAAGTGCAAGATCATCAAGCGCAAGGGCCGCGTCATGGTCATTTGCGAGAATCCGAAGCACAAGCAGAAGCAGGGCTGATCGACCTGTTTACCGCCCGGTCACCCGGGCAAGTGAATAGTTCAAGGATCTGAACGGACGAAGGGGAGAACTGCAGGCATTCCTGCAAGGCGCCTGAAAGTCCGTTCAGAATTCTTGCGTTTTCAGGCCATGGCCGGGCCTGATGGATGGACGATTCAAAAAATAACACGTTTTGGCGACAAACTTAACGTTTACAGCCCAAAATATGTAAGCATCGCCCAAGGATATATGATATAATCATTTAGTCTGACGGAGTTTCGGTGCGGCTGACAGACAGGCGCGTCCGGGCCAATGCTGATGGCCGGGGCGGCGTATGTCTGTTTACCGGGGCTCTTTCAACATACATCCGTTTGCCGCTACGCCAGGCGGCGAACACCCACCGGCGGGGATCACCTGTGGTCTCCGGTCCGTTCCCGAAGGGGGAGGGGCCGATGCTGCCCAATCTATGTACGGGCAATATCGCCGATTACAAAGCATAGCATAGAAGCATTGTTGGAGGTGCAATCAACACATGGCACGAATTGCTGGTGTCGACCTTCCCAGGGAGAAGCGCATTGAAATCGCCCTGACGTACATCTATGGTATCGGCCGCAACATCGCGGATGATATCATCGAAGCCACCGGTGTCAACCCGGATGTCCGCGTCAAGGACCTGACCGAAGAGGATATCGGTAAGCTGCGCGACTACATCGACCATCACGTGAAGGTGGAAGGCGATCTGCGTCGCGAAGTTTCCATGAACATCAAGCGCCTGATGGAGATCGGCTGCTATCGCGGCCTCCGC
>CADBKB010000135.1 GCA_902795095.1 Oscillospiraceae bacterium | reverse complement strand
GCAAATACCAGCGAAATGATGACAAAGCCCGCCACAAAATTCATGAATGCGCCGGCGGCCAGAATGATCAGCCGCTTCCACCGCTTGGCGCTGGTGAAGGCGCGGGGATTGTCGCTGGCCTCGTCCTCCCCTTCCATGGCGCAGAAGCCGCCGATGGGGATGGCGCGCAGGGAGTAGGTGGTCTCGCCCACGGTCTTTTGCACGATAGCCGGGCCCATGCACACGGCGAACTCGTTCACCTTGACGCCCAAGGCCTTGGCCGCAATAAAATGGCCCAGCTCATGCACGATGATGAGCAAGCCGAAAATCAGGATTGCCAGAAGAATATACATAGGGTCATTGCCTTTCGATCAATACTTTCCCGCCGCCTCCCGGGCCAGACGGTCGGCCTCCAGAATGGCCTCCAGATCCGGCGTATCAACGACGGGTACCGCGTCCATCGCGGCGCGCACCCGGTCCTCAATGTCAGCGATGCCGATTTTCCCCTGCAGACACAGGCCCACCGCCGCCTCATTGGCGCCATTCATGATGGCGCAGGCAGTACCGCCGCGCTTCGCGGCCTCCAGGGCCAGGCGCAGACAGCCGAAGGTCTCGGTATCCGGGCGCAGGAAGGACATGGGCGCGCAGGAAAACAGATCCAGCGCCGGGGCGGGGCAGGGTTTTCTGTCCGGCCAGGTCAGCGCAAGCTGAATGGGGATGCGCATATCCGGTACGCCGAGCTGCGCCATGACGGCGCCGTCGCAGAATTCCACCAGGCTGTGCACCACGCTCTGCCGGTGGATGGCCACGTCGATGCGCTCCAGCGGCATGGAATACAGGTGCATGGCCTCAATGACCTCCAGCCCCTTATTCATGAGCGTAGCGCAGTCGATGGTGATTTTCGGTCCCATCCGCCAGTTGGGATGACGCAGGGCGTCGGAGACCGTCACCTGTCGGAGCGCGGCCCGATCCATGCCGAAGAACGGCCCGCCGGAGCAGGTCAGGATCAGCCGGCGCACCTGGCTTCGGTCCCGACAGCCCGCCAGGCACTGGAATATGGCCGAATGCTCCGAATCCACGGGGATGATCTCCGCGCCGTATTTTTTTGCCTCCGCCATGACGAGGCTGCCGCCGCAGACCATGGTCTCCTTGTTGGCCAGGCCGATGCGCTTGCCGGAGCGGATGGCGGCCAGAGTCGGCCGCAGGCCCAGCATGCCCACGACGGAGGTGACCACGGTATCGGCCTCGGGATGCCGGGCCGCGGCGATCAGGCCCTCCTCCCCCGCCAGGATCTCGATGCTCTGGTCCCCGAGCGCCCGGCGAAGCTCAGAAGCAGCCTCCGGCGTGGCCATGACGGCCAGCTCGGGACGAAACTGCCTGCACTGCTCGGCCATGAGCGCCACATTGGTACCCGCCGTCAGAGCGCAGACCCGGATCGGCAGATGCTGCGCCACATCCAGGGTCTGCCGGCCGATGGAGCCGGTGCTGCCAAGAATTGCCAGCGTTTTTGTCATATCGGCGACCTCACATGGTGCGGACGGCGAAAGGAATGAGCAGCATCAGTGCCTCCACGAGAGGCGCCACCACGCTCATGCTGTCAAAGCGATCCAGCACGCCGCCGTGGCCGGGCAGGATGTTGCCGTAGTCCTTGATCTTCACCTGCCGCTTGATGCACGAGAAGAACAGATCCCCCAGGATCGAGCCCACGGCGCCGAAAACGCCATAGAGGATCGCGTAGACATAGTTGACATTGAATCCGAAGCCGAAGCGAAGGATCAGCGTGTAAATGATCATCCCCAGAACAGCGCAGGCCACGCCGCCGATGGCGCCCTCCACGGTTTTCTTCGGGCTGACGATGGGCGCCAGCTTATGATTGCCGAAGGCGCGGCCGATAAAATAGGCCCCGGAATCCGCGGTAAAGGCGATGACGCAGGGCACCAGCACCAGGAAGCGGCCGTTCTCCATCATCTGCAGCCGAACCATGGCCGTGAGGAAAATGGGCACCACCAGGCCGGCAAAGGCTGCGATGCTGATCTTGGTGAATCGCAGCGCCGTATGGGCGGCCAGAAGCTCCGCGGCCAGGGCGCCGAAATAGAGCAGAAGCAGCAGCACGGCCAGGCCGTGGGGGCAGCCCAGGAAGCTCCATATGGACACTGCAGCCGCCATGATGGCGGAATAGATAAACAGGCGCAGATGGCGCACCAGGCCGGTGCTGCACATCAGCTCCCAGGCAGCCACAGCGCACACGAGCGCGAACAGGATCGCCGTCGCAATCTGCGGCAGCACGAGAAGCACGATCAGGAAGGCCGGCAGCGCGATGGCAGCCGCAATGATTCTCTTTTTCATTTATTTCACTCCCCCAAATCTGCGTGAACGCTGATTGTATTCGGCAATGGCCTTCTCCAGGTCCTCCGGAGTAAAATCGGGCCATAGCACGTCCGTAAAAACATATTCACTGTAGGCCGACTGCCATAACAGGAAATTTGAGGTGCGCTTTTCTCCGCTGGGGCGGATGATCAGCTCGGGATCGGGTACATCCGCGGAATAGAGATAGGCGGAGAAGCGGGCGGCGTCCAGCGCCTCCGGCGTCGTCTTGCCGTCCATGCAGTCCCGGGCGAAGCGCCTGGCCGCAGTCACAAGCTCGTCGCGGCCGCCGTAGTTGAGGCAGAAGTTCACCTGCACCCCATCGTAAGCCCGGGACCGCTCCTGCGCCTGCTCGCACAGCTCCCGCAGCTCCGGGCTCAGGGCGCTCAGATCGCCGAAGAAGACGAAGCGGACCCGGTTCTTCTCCATATCCGCCAGCGCCTCGCGCAGATACTTGCCCAGCAGGCCCATGATGGCGCCGATCTCCTCCTGGGAGCGCTTCCAGTTTTCTGTGGAAAACGCATATACCGTGAGATATTTCACGCCGATGTCCCTGCAATAGTTGGCAATGGTGCGGAAGGTCTCCGCGCCGTAGGCATGGCCCGCGTAGCGAGGCATGCCCCGCTTTGTGGCCCAGCGGCCGTTGCCGTCCATAATGATGGCAATGTGCTGCGGAACGCTCCGTTCCTGCGGCTTATTGCTCTTCTTCGAAAACAGTCCCATGACTCAACCTCATTGTACGGAAGCATAGCTTTTCGCCCGGGGGAAGCGATTCCTCCGGGCGACAGCAATTACAGCTCCATCAGTTCCTTTTCCTTGACGCTGCAGGCGGCGTCTACCTTCTTAATGTACTTATCGGTGAGCTCCTGCAGGTCCTTCTCGGCCTTTTTCTGCTCATCCTCGGTGATCTCGCTCTTCTTCTTGAGCGCCTTGATATAGTCCATGGCGTCGCGGCGGACGTTGCGCATGGCGACCTTGGATTCCTCGCCGTACTTCTTGACCTGCTTGGTCAGCTCCTTACGGCGCTCCTCGGTAAGCATGGGGAAATTGAGGCGGATGATGCGGCCGTCATTCTGGGGATTGATGCCCAGATCGCTCTGCTGGATGGCCTTCTCAATGGCGCGGAGAAGGCTGTTGTCCCAGGGCTGGATGACCAGGGTACGGGGATCCGGCGAGGAAAT
>CADBKB010000134.1 GCA_902795095.1 Oscillospiraceae bacterium | reverse complement strand
CGGCGGCCTTGCCCACCGCGTCGGTGTAGTCGATCACGCCCTGGTAGAAGGTGTTCACGTCGTCCAGGGTGTCCATCAGGTCCGCCAGGGAGCGGTACGCCTCGCCGTTCCTGCCGTTCTTCTCCAGCGCGTCGGCGATGCCGTTCAGGTAGGCGGGCTTCGTCTTCTGGTCCGCGATGTTCTCGGCGATGATGTCCCGCACCTTCTTCGTGCGCATCTGCTCGGCGATGTTCTGGGCGATCAGCCCCTGCACCTTGGCGGAACCCATCTGTTCCGCAATGTTCTTGTCGATCAGCGCCTTGACCTCCTTGCTGGCCAGCTGCTTCTTCAGCTCGGCCTCCATGGCGGCCTTGTTCTCGGGCTTTTCAAGCTCCGCCTGATAGGCGGCCTCGATCTTCGCCTGCACGTCGTCGGAATCCATCTGCTCGCCGCAGGCCGCGTCGATCAGCGCCTGGGTCTCGGGCTTTTCAAGCTCCTGCTGATAGGCCGCCTCCACCTGCGCCTGGATCTCGTCCGACGCCAGCTGCTGCTCCACCAGCGCCGCGATCTGTTCCTCGGACATCTCGCCGATGCCCGCGCGGATCTTCGCCTTCGCCGCCTCGATCACCTTCTCACGCACCATCGGCTCGGCCTGGGCTTCCGCATTCGCGCGGTTCGCGGGATCGGCCACCTGCGCCTGTACGTTGGATTCGATCTGCGCCTTCACCGCGTCGGATGCCATCTGGGCTGAAACGTTCTGGTCGATGGTCGACTGCACGCCGCTGGACGCCATCTGCGCCTGCACCGCCGCGTCGATCTGGGCCTGTACCTCGGCAGAGGCCATCTGGCGATCCACCAGCGCCTCGATCTGCGCCTCAATGTCCCCGCCCTCCGCGTAGGCCACCGGCGCGATCAGGCTCCGGGCGGACAGCGTTTCGTCGGGCTTCTCCTCCGCAGGCTTCTCCGTGGGGGCCTCGGTCGGCTTTTCCGCGGGGGCCTCGGTCGGTGTCTCCGTGGGTGCCTCGCTGGGCGCTTCCGTCGGAGCTTCCGTAGGCTGCTCGGTCGGAGTCTCGGTCGGTTCTTCCGTGGGCTCTTCGGCAGGTTCCTCAGTAGGCTCCTGGGAAGGTGCTTCGGTGGGGGCTTCCGTGGGTTCTTCGGTAGGTGCTTCGGTAGGTGCTTCGGTGGGCGCCTCGGTGGGCGTTTCGGTAGGCGCTTCGGTAGGTTCGGCGGTGGGGTTGGACAGCTGGGCCTCCACGGCGGCGCGGACCTGTCCGCGCACGGTGGCGGTGACCTGCTGCCGCACCTGGGCCTCCACGGCGGCCTCTACCTGCTGCCGCACGGCCTGCTCCACGGCGGCCTCCACCTGGGGACGGGCCATGGCCTCGATCTGCCTGTCGATCTCGGACTGCACGGCGGCGTCGGCCATCTGCGCCTTCACGGCGGCGTCGATCTCTGCCTGCACCTCGGGGTCGTTCAGCTTGGTCGCCACCATCTGCTCCACGGTGGCCTCGTCGGGATCGCGCAGGGCGGACTCGATCTTCTGCCGCGCGCCTTCCTCCACCTGCTGACGCACGTGTTCGTGGATGGCGTCCAGCACCTGGCCCTTCGCGCCCTCCTCCACCTGCTGGTGGACATGCTCCAGGATGGCGTCCATCACCTGCTGGCGGGCGGCCTCGTTCACCTTGTCCACCACCTGCGCACGGGCGGCCTCGTTGACCTTCTTCACCACCTCGGCATGTACGGCGTCGTACACCTTCTGCTCGAGCAGCTTATCGGCTTCCTTATAGACGTAGTCCTCCACGTTGTCCAGGAGCTCCCGCTCCAGGCGGGCGATCTCGGATTCATAGTTGTCGATGGTCAGGTCACGCAGGGTGATGTCCAGCTTGGCGAAGTCGGCCTCCTTCTCCCTGAGACCCTCGTTGGCGGTGTCCAGTATGCCCTCGAACAGCTGCTTCGCGCCGTCCACCAGGTCGTCGGAGTTGTCGTCGATCTCGTTCAAGCCGTCGGAAAGCTCATGCGCGCCGTCCTTCAGCTCGCCCGCGCCGTCCTTCAGTTCCTGCACGCCGTCGGCCAGCTCCCGGGAGCCGTCCTTCAGCTGGGCGATGGCGTCGGCCAGGTCGTCGGCCATGCCGGTGAAGTCGATGTCCTTGAGCTCCGCCAGCTCGCCGTCCTCCACGTCCAGGTTCTCCAGGGGAGAGCTGGTGGCGAAGGTGTACATGCCGGAGTTGGAGTAGTTCTTCACATCCGCCGATATGGTGGCGGTGGTGGGCAGTTCGATGTCCAGGTCCTCGTAGCTCTCCAGGTCCAGGGCCTCGCCGACGCCGGGCATGCCCACGCACACGGCCAGGCGCAGGTTACCGGCGTCCACCAGCTTGCCGTTTTCCACGGTGACGTTGTCGCAGACGTCCGGGTCGATGAACAGCACGCTGGCCATCAGGAAGGGCAGGGGGATCTCGGTGGCCGCGCCGTCGATCTCGACTGTGCGGGTCTCGCTGACGGAGTATTCCAGATTGATGTCCAGGTGGCCGCTCTTGCCCTTGAGGTCCGCGGGGGCGATGGGCTTACCGTCCAGCAGGTAGGTGACCTTCACGCCCACGGGCAGGGGCTTGTCGGAGGAACCTTCATACTGCACGTCCTCGCCGCCGGCCTGCCAGACGATCACGTCGCCGTCGGTGGAAAAGGTCTGGGTGTCGGACACGTTCTCGATGTCCTTCAGCTCGCTGTAGTCCCGGATCTCCTCCAGGCCGTCCGGGTTGTACAGCCGTTCGCTGACCACCACGCGGTCAGGCGCGCCCGAGGCGTCCGCGATCACGAACACGGTCTCCTTCTTGTCCTCGGCCAGCGCCGCCGGGACGATGCAGCCCACGGCCAGCACGGCGGCGACGGCGATGCTCATACAGCGTTTGATGATATTGCTCATGCTCAGACTTCCTCTCTGACGGTTTGGTTCTTGATCTTCATCCCCAGGGTGGTGTGGCGGATCAGGCCGTCGCACAGCATCAACAGCGCCGGCAGCGTCACGATCACCAGCACCATCGATATCAGCGCGCCGCGTGCCAGCAGCATGCAGATGGAGGAGATGATGTCGATATCGGAATACATGGCCACCATTTCATCGTTATGTGCCCTGACATAATCCGCATCGCCGTCCGCTGCGGCAAGTTCAAGAGCCTTAGCCTTTTCCGACAGTTCAACTGCTCCTATCGTAAGAGATGTCGATTTGATTGCATGAACAACAACCCGGTAATTTGCGAGATCTCCCGCATCATAATACCCGGCAAGTTCAGCGCGCCTGTCCTCTTCAAGATAACCTTCGATTACCTCGCGGTAGATTTCGTCATCGCCTCCGCAGTACTCAAGACCTGTATCCTTGTCCAGAAAATCAAAACCTTCCATAACCATCCCCCTTACATCACCAATAATTAAGAGACACAATTAAAATCACATTTGTTTAATAAAGTAATCATAATGTCCACAGTATGAAAAATCAACACAAACTTTCCACGTATCTTACCGAGCCCATGGCATCCTTTGAATACGCATCGGCGCCTATCTTATCGGCATATTCCTGGGT
>CADBKB010000133.1 GCA_902795095.1 Oscillospiraceae bacterium | reverse complement strand
GTCCGCCCCGCCGGCCGTGCAGTCGTAATACTCCACGTAGCACAGGTGCTTTTTGCCCATGTCCATGGTGTCGATGAGCAGGAAGGGCACGTTTTTGCCGGTGTTAGGGGTGACGACCACGGTGGTCAGCTTCATGAGCCCCAGCATGGCTTTGGTGCGCAAAACGCACAGATTCCCCAGGCCTTCCGCCTCATACTGCTCCAGATGAAAGCGCATCAGAAGGCCGCCCATGGTTTTATACCGGGCGGGGGTGATCTCCTTGAGAGGGAACCGTTCCTTCAAAATCGCCGCTGCGTCCATGCCTTCACCTCCCCATGATTCGATCATAGTATACTCGCCATACCGTTTGTTTGCAAGCGCTGCCCTCAATTCAAAGATGCAGCGCCCGGCGCAGCTTATCCGACAGGAAAACGGCCAAAGCCAACTTCGCCAGATCCGGCAGAATGAAGGGGATCACGCACCAGGCAAGGGCCGTGCCCAGGCCTACAGCGCCGCTCTGCCTGGCGTATACGAACATGAACCAGGCCGTTCCAAAGGCATAGCAGAGAGCCAGGCCCAGGACCATGGCGCCGATCAAAACCACCCGGCTGCCCTTCCCCAGGCGATCCCCCAGCCAATAGACCAGCCCCATGAGAATGAACCCCAGCAGATACCCGCCGGTGGTTCCGATGAGGATGCCGATCCCGCCGCTGAAGCCCGCGAACACCGGCACGCCCAGAGCCCCCAGCAGCAGATACACCACGATGGCCGCGGTGCCCCGCTTGCCGCCGATGAGCCCCAGGGTGCAGAAGACGGCGAAGGTCTGCAGGGTGAAGGGCACCGTCGCCGGGATGCTGATCCAGGAGCACACCGCCATCAGCACGGCGCACACCGCCACATACGCAAGATCCTTCGTCTGAAATCCCTTATTCTTCTTTTCCATCAATCCATCCCTCCCGCGTGGCCCTGCACAGCTCGATCCACTGGCAGTCCCCGCAAATCTCCTCGCTTTTTTTCGTTTGAAATATCCGTTTTCCGGCAGCGTCGGCAAGGGCGTGCCAGCTGTCGGCCTGCCCATACGAACGGGCGCAGGCCGACAAAACGCCCCGGTCCATGCGGTTCACCTTCTCTTCGGAGGCGCATCTGCCGTCAACCATATGGGGACAGGTGGCGCAGACATCGTCCCGGCCCTCCACAAGCCGGATCAGCTGGCCCGGATCGGCCTTCAAACGCCGGATGATCTTCTCCATGTTGGCCGCAAAGGGGGCATCGTATCCCTTGCCGGTGTATTTCTGTATGCACAGCAGGTGGTGGGGCCGCAGCTTCATGAGATCGGCCTCACGCTCACCTCGCCGGAGGCCAGGGCCTCCGTGGAGCCGTCCGCATAGCGGACCAGCAGGCGGCATTCCCCGTCGATGTCGCAGGCCGTGGCCGGGCGGGTGGAGCCGCCGCGGATGACGGTGATGGGCTGGCCGATCAAAAAGCTCCGCCGCTTGTATTCCTCGGCAAAGCCGCCGCTTTCAAGATCGACGCACACCTCATGGAAGTTTTTCAAAAACGCGGCGGTGATCCGGCTTCGCAGGTCCCGCTGGCGCCTTGGCGCGATGGGCCCGGCGATGGATTGTAGTTCCTCGGGGAAGCCTCCCTCCGGCTCGTACACGTTGAACCCGATGCCCATGATGGCCCAGTCCAGGCCCCCGCTTTCCAGGTCTATGGATGCCTCGGTCAAAATGCCGCAGGTCTTCTTGCCGTCGATCAGGATATCGTTGACCCATTTGATCTTCGGCTGCCGGTCGGTGCAATCTTCAATGGCGCGGCAGGCCGCCACCGCCGCCGCCGTGGTGATCCGCACGGCCTGCTGGGCGGAAAGCCGGGGCGTTAAGAACACGCTCAAATACACGCCGCTGCCCGCAGGGGAAACGAAGGTCCGGCCCATGCGGCCCCGGCCGGCGTTTTGGCTGGAGGCCACCACCGCTCGCCAGGGGCCGTCCCCGTCGCCCTTGGCCGCCTTCAGCTCGTGGGCCATGCGCTTAAGATAGGTGTTGGTGGAGTCTACCGTGGAGAGCACCTCCAGCTCGTACAGCCTGGATGCATCCCCCAGATAGCGGCGGAGATTGTTTTCGCTGAGGGCGTCGCTGTCCTCGCTCAGGCGATAGCCCTTTCGGGTCACCTCAAAGCGATAGCCCTCCGCCTCCATCTGGCGGATGCATTTCCACACCGCCGCCCGGGTGATGCCCAGCTCTGTGGCGATGGCGTTTCCGGAAACGAATTCGGTCCCGGCGTTCTCCAACAACGTCGCAACCTGCTGCCTGGCATTCCTGGGAAGGCGGGCTTCGGTTCGAACTACAAGACGACGCTTGTCAAGCTCTACAAGGTCACGCCGGAAGACGATTCGAACGGCTACTTCATGGGCGCCAACGAAGGTTACGTGTCCCAGGCGCTTGACGGCAAGGGTGTGCCGGCCATTGAAGAGCTGGTCTCCTTCCGCGAGAACCTCATCAACGATCGCAAGATCATGCAGGAAGCGCTGGCCGCCGCAGCTGCCAATCAGGCCGAATAGACCGCATTATATCTGACGATACAGCTTAGATCGGGCCCGTGCGCAATATGGGCGGGCTCGATTCGAGAGAGAGGAACGTTACAATGCAAACTCCTAAGGAACTGAACGCGCGGACGGCCGCGCAGTACGGACTGCTTATCGATTACCAGTGGTGCACGGGCTGCCACTCTTGCGAGATCGCATGCCAGATGGAGCACAAGCTGCCCGTCGGCAAGACCGGCATCATGGTTCACGACATGGGCCACTGGCCCATCGAGGAAGGCGGCGACGAATGGCAGCTGGCCTACCTCGCAGCGCCGACTTCAATGTGCGACACCTGCGCAGAGCGTCGTGCGCTCGGCAAAATTCCCACCTGCGTGCAGCATTGCCAGGCTCAATGCATGTCGTTTGGGCCTATCGACGAAATGGTCGAGATGGCTAAGGGCCACAAGGACTACGCGCTTTACACGCTCGGCTAGCTTTTTGGCCATGCGCCCCGCGCCGGTAGGGCGGCGCGGGGCCTCCTTTTAGGGCTTCGAGTCCAATTCTTAGAGCAAATACGTAGGAGAGAAACGTACTTTGCTGCGCTGTTAAATCAGCTTTCCTTTTTCTTCTGAAGACAATTCAAGTGATTAACCAAGTATCAAGGAGGGGAGATGTCTTCTAAAATCATGTCCTATGGCGTGCTTCAAGGGCGCCAGACGACGAATACTGAGCGCTGGATCACATTTGCCGTGCTCTTTTATTTCGGCTTCATAGCCTCGTGCAACCTCTTCAAGCCTTCGCCGGTTATGCCGGTAATTGGCGCGCAGTTTGGTGTCGATGCCGGTTCGCTCGGCCTCATCATGACAACCTATTCAATCGCTGCTCTCGTCTTTGCGCCAATTGGGGCGCTTGTCATGCGCAAGGTGGGCGTCAAGTTCATGGTCGTGGTTTCATGCGCGATCATGGTTGTGGGAACCGCCATCGCCGCAATAGCGAGCAGCTGGCCCGTTTTCCTTTTCGGTAGAGTGATCGAGGGCGTCGCCTACGGTCTCATCTGCGTTGAAGGCCCTAACATCTTGCCGAGGCTGTTCCCGCGCCGTCAGATGGGCCTTGCAGTTGGTATCTGGTCGCAGTGGATTCCCTGTGGCACTATCATCGCCTTTTTCGCGTCTCCG
>CADBKB010000132.1 GCA_902795095.1 Oscillospiraceae bacterium | reverse complement strand
CGTGAACTCCGGCTATGGCGGAAACGTTCTGCTGGGAAAGAAGTGCTTCGCGCTGCGCATCGCCTCGGTGCTGGGCCGCCGCGAGGGCTGGATGGCCGAGCACATGCTGATTTTGGGCGTGGAGAATCCCCAGGGCGAAGTCCGCTACGTCTGCGGTGCCTTCCCCTCCGCCTGCGGCAAGACCAACCTGGCGATGCTCATCCCGCCGGAAGCCTGGCGGGAGAAGGGCTGGAAGTGCTGGTGCGTGGGCGACGACATTGCCTGGCTGCGCCCCGGCCCCGACGGACGGCTGTGGGCCGTGAACCCGGAGAACGGCTTCTTCGGCGTGGCGCCCGGCACCAGCATGAAGACCAACCCCAACGCCCTGGAGGCCACCAAAAAGAACACCATCTTCACCAACGTGGTGCTCAAGCCCGACGGCACGGTCTGGTGGGAGGGCATGGACAAGAATCCGCCCACCGACGCTCTCAACTGGAAGGGCGAGCCCTGGGATCCCGACAGCGGCGAGCCGGGCGCGCACCCCAACTCCCGCTTCACCGCCCCGGCGGTCAACTGCCCGTGCATCTCCCCTGAGTTCAACAACCCGCAGGGCGTGCCCATCTCCGCGATCGTGTTCGGCGGTCGCCGCGCCAAGACCGCGCCCCTGGTCTACCAGAGCCGCGATTGGGGCCACGGCGTGTTTGTCGGCAGCATCATGGGTTCGGAGAAGACCGCTGCCGCCGAGGGCACCGTCGGCGAAACCCGCCGCGATCCCATGGCGATGCTGCCCTTCTGCGGCTACCATATGGCCGACTACTGGCAGCACTGGCTGGATATGGAAAAGCTCCTCACCAAGCCGCCCATCATCTGCAATGTCAACTGGTTCCGCACCGACGACGAGGGTCATTTCCTGTGGCCGGGCTTCGGCGACAACCTGCGCGTGATCGACTGGGTGCTGCGCCGCGCCTTCGGCGAGGTGGACGCCCGGGAGACCGCCCTGGGCTACGAGCCCTATCCCCAGGACATCGATCTGGAGGGCAGCGGCGTGGACGAGGCCACGCTCGAAGACCTGCTTTCTGTCGATCCCGAGCTGTGGCATCAGGAGGTTGAGGGCATCCGCGAGTTCTACGCCAAGTTCGGCGACAAGCTGCCCCAGCGCCTGCGCGACGAGCTGGACGCGCTGGAAAAACGTATTGGCTGATAATTACAACAGGACAGGGCGAAAGCCCTGTCCTGCGTACTGGAAGAAGGTTTTTCATGGGTGAGATCATCCGTGCCGTCACCAAGGACGGCACCGCTAAAATATCCGTTATCACGGCCCGCGACATCGTGGAGCGGGCTCGCAGCATCCACTCCCTGCACCCGGTGGGTACGGCCGCGCTGGGGCGCACGCTCTGCGGAGCCTCCCTGCTGGGCGAGATGCTCAAGGAGGACGCGGCCTCGCTGACGATCCGCATCCGCGGCAACGGCCCGATCGGCAGCATCGTGGCCGTATCCGACAGCGCGGGCAACGTGCGCGGCTACGTGCAGAATCCGAACGTAGATCTGCCCATCCGCGAGCGGGACGGCAAGCTGGACGTCTCCGGTGCCGTGGGCACCGAGGGGACGCTGACCGTCAGCCGGGACCTGGGTCTCCGGGAGCCCTATGTTGGTTCCACCGCGCTGGTCAGCAGCGAGATCGCCGAGGATCTGGCCGCTTACCTCACCGAGAGCGACCAGCTCGGCAGTGCCTGCGGGCTGGGCGTGCTCGTGGACACCGACCACAGCGTCAAGGCCGCCGGCGGCTTCATTGTGCAGCTGATGCCCTTTGCCCCCGACGAGGTCACCGCCGCGCTGGAGGAGAATATCTTTCTGATGGATCAGCTCACCACGATCCTCGACGAGGACGGTCCCGAAGCGGTCATTGATCAGGTGCTCAAGGGGCTCGAGCCCCACATCACCGAGCGCGTACCGGTAGCCTATGAGTGCAAATGTTCCCGGGAGCGCGTGATTGAGGCAGTGAAAAGCCTGTCGCGGGAGGATCTGGATTCGCTGCGCGCCGACGGCAAGGAGGTCGAGGTACGCTGCCAGTTCTGCGACGCGGTATACACCTTCCCGCCGGAAGAGGTCGCTGCCTGGAGCGCGGCGGAGGAATAATCGTTAATAACGTCAAACAGCGCCATGCCCGGAACGGACATGGCGCTGTTCTTTTGGGGAAAGAGAGGATCAGTCTCTTGTTTTTTACAGCAGAGAGGCCACGCACTCGTCGACCTTCTTCATGTCGGCGGTGGGCTCAAAGCGGGCAACCACATTGCCCTGGCGGTCGATGACGAACTTGGTGAAGTTCCACTTGATGTCGGGGTTCTTCTTGTAGTTCTTGTCCATGGCCTTGAGCATGCCGGCCATGGCGATACCCGCGGGGCTCATGCCGAAGCCTTCAAAGCCCTTCTGCTCCTTGAGCCAACCATACAGAGGCAGGGCGCCTTCGCCGTTAACGTCGGACTTCTTCATCTGGGGGAACTGAGTATTGTACTTGAGGGTGCAGAACTCATGGATCTCCTCGTCGGTGCCGGGAGTCTGGCCCGCGAACTGGTTGCAGGGGATGTCAACGACCTCAAAGCCCTTGTCGTGGTACTTCTCATACATCTCCTCGATGGGGCCGTAGTGGGGCGTAAAGCCGCAGCCTGTGGCAGTGTTGACCACCAGAACGACCTTGCCCTCGTACTCCTTCATGGAGACCTCTCCGCCCTTGGTGTCGGGCACGGAATAATCGTAGAAACCCATGCTGTACCTCCTAATGATTTAGTAAAATTTAATTTAACTATACTGTTTATGCTTGTATTATAACACATTTTTAGTATTCTGCAAGGCAAAAACAAAAAAAATATGCCGGATCACAAAAATCCGACATATTGAATAAAACCAGCTCCGTCTATTTTGTTAGTTTATTCTAACGTCTTTTCGGTGACGACCGTGACTACGTTGTTCTTCACGTTGGCAAAGCCGCCGGCCAGCTCGGTGCGGAAGCACTCCCTGCCGCCGCGCAGCGCCCGGGCCGGGCCGGACCCCAGGGCCAGCACCGCGCTCGCGTGGCCGCGCAGAATGGCGATGTCGCCGCCGCCCCGGCCCTTTCCGTCGTCCGCCAGGGTCAGATGAACGCTGTCCGCGCGCGTTTCGGCGGCGAGTCCCGTCGGGGTCACGATGCGCAGCGTCAGCGGATCCTTTTCGGCCATGAGCTCACTCCTTTTTGGCGTACACGTCGTCGATGGTGCCGCTCATCAGAAAGGCCTGTTCGCTCAGGGCGTCGCAGCCGCCGCCCAGGATCTCTTCAAAGCCGTGGAGCGTGGCTTCCAGCGGCACATAGACGCCGGGCATGCCCGTAAAGGTCTCAGCCACATGAAAAGGCTGGCTCATAAAGCGCTGCACCTTGCGCGCGCGGCTGACGGTAAGGCGGTCCTCGGCGGAGAGCTCCTCCATGCCCAGAATGGCGATGATATCCTGCAGCTCGTTATAGCGCTGCAGAACTCGCTGCACCTCCCGGGCGACCTTATAGTGGCGCTGCCCCACCACGTCGGGGGTCAGCATCCGGCTGGTGGATTCCAGCGGCGCCACCGCGGGATAGATGCCCAGCTCCACGATGCTGCGCGAGAGCACGGTCGTGGCGTCCAGGTGGGAGAAGGCCGTGGCCGGCGCTGGATCGGTCAGGTCGTCCGCCGGGACGTAGATCGCCTGCACAGAGGTGATGGCCCCGTTTTTGGTGGAGACGATGCGCTCCTGCAGCATGCCCATCT
>CADBKB010000131.1 GCA_902795095.1 Oscillospiraceae bacterium | reverse complement strand
ACGCCGCGCCCCCTGCGGGGAGAGATCGCGGCCCTGCCCTCCAAATCCCAGGCCCACCGCGCTTTGATCTGCGCCGCCCTGGCGAAGGGGCGGACCCGGATCGCCTGCGGCCGGACCGGGCAGGATGTGGAGGCCACCGTCCGCTGCCTGCGGGCGCTGGGCGCGGATATTTCCTACGACGGGCGGGTCTATGCCGTCACGCCCATCAGGACGGTTCCGCGCGTCGCCACGCTGGATGCGGGGGAGAGCGGGTCCACCCTGCGGTTTCTGCTGCCGGTGGCCTGCGCCCTGGGCGCGAACGCCACGTTTTTGCTCCGCGGAAGACTTGCCAAACGCCCCATGGAGCCCCTGTGGTCTGCGCTTGTCCGGCACGGCGCCGTGCTGGAGCGGGACGAGAATTCGATCCGCACCGGCGGAAAGCTGACGGGAAGCGATTTTTCCCTGGCGGCCAATGTGTCCTCCCAGTTTCTCAGCGGGATCCTGTTCGCCCTGTGCGCCATGGGCGGGGGCAGCCTGCATCTGGAGACGGCCATGGAGTCCGCGCCCTATTTCGACATGACCTGCGACGCGCTGAAACGCTTCGGCGCGGAGCTTATAAAAGAAGAAACCCTCATTCGGCTTGCGCCGGGATCTCTGCAAAGCCCCGGCGAGCTGGCCGTGGAAGGGGACTGGTCCAACGCCGCCTTCTGGCTGTGCGCCGATCGCATCGGCGGCAGCCGTCTGACCGTCTCCGGCCTGGATCCCGATTCCCGGCAGGGCGACCGGATCGCGCCGGCGCTGATCGAGACCATCTGCGCCGGAAACGCGGAAATCAACTGCGGCCAGATCCCGGATCTGGCGCCGCCCCTGGCGGCGCTGGCGGCCTTCTGCCCCGGCAGGACCGTGTTCACCGGGGCGGCCAGGCTGCGGCTCAAGGAGAGCGACCGCATCGAGTCCACGGTGCGGATGCTTCGGGGCCTCGGCGCGAGCGCCGGAGCGCTGCCCGATGGCCTGTGGGTCGAGGGGCAGAGAAGCCTTCCCGGCGGCACGGTGGACGCCTGCGGCGACCACCGCATCGCCATGGCCGCGGCCATCGCCGCCGCGGGCTGCTGCGGGAGCGTCACGATCCGCGGCGCGGAGGCCACGGAGAAATCCTACGCCGGATTCTGGGAAGATTATGTCAACCTCGGAGGCGGCCTGACTTGGGAGGAGGAGCCATGAGCAATACCTGCGGAAACGTATTTCGATTCACGATCTTCGGCCAGTCCCACGCGAGCGCCATCGGCGTGACCATGGAGGGGCTGCCCGCCGGGATCCGCATCGACTTTGAGAAGCTGCAGCGGTTCCTGGACCGCCGCGCCCCCGGCCAGAGGGGGACCACCCCCCGCAAGGAGGCGGACCGGCCGGAATTCATCGCCGGCCTTGTGGACGGCGTGACCTGCGGCGCCCCGGTGACGGCCATCATCCGCAATGAGAACGTCCGCTCCGGCGACTACGACGAGTTCAGATACATCCCCCGGCCCGGCCACGCGGACTACACCGCCTGGGTGAAATACGGCGAGGCCCGCGACCATGCCGGCGGCGGCCAGTTCTCCGGCCGGCTGACGGCCCCCCTGTGCATCGCCGGAGGCGTCTGCCTGCAGCAGCTGGAAAAGCTGGGGATCACGGTCAGCGCGCGGCTGGTACAGGTCGGCAATGAGACCGACCCCGACCGGTTCATGGAGTGCATCGAATCCGCCCGGTCCGACGGCGACAGCGTGGGCGGGATCATCGAATGCACGGTAACCGGCTGCCCCGCGGGAATTGGCGGCCCCATGTTTGACGGACTGGAAAACCGCATCGCCCGGGCGGTGTTCGGCATCCCGGGCGTCAAGGGCATCGAGTTCGGCAGCGGCTTTGCAGGCGCTGCCGCCCGGGGATCGGAGAACAATGACCCATTCTGCATCGAGGCCGGGGCCGTGCGTACCCGCACAAACAATGCCGGCGGCATCCTGGGCGGACTGAGCTCGGGCATGCCCATCGTTTTCCGGGCCGCCCTGAAGCCCACGCCCTCAATCTCGAAGCCGCAGGCCAGCGTGGACCTGCGCACCATGACCGAAACCACCCTTTCTGTGCGCGGTCGGCACGACCCCTGCATCGCCCTGCGGGCGGTGCCCTGCATCGAAGCCGCCGCCGCCACTGCCATTTACGACGCCGTCATGGAGGAACAATCATGGATATTTCCGATCTGAGAAAAGAAATCGACGCGGTGGACGCACAGCTCGCCGCCCTGCTGACCCAGCGCATGGACATCTCCAAGCGCATCGCGGTGTGGAAGAAGGAAAACGGCCGCCCCGCCCTGGATACCCGCCGGGAGCGGGAGAAGCTCGCAGCCCTGACGAGCGTCTCCCGGGAGGACATGGCCCAGCCCCTGCGCGTGGTCTATTCGCTTCTGTTTGAGCTTAGCCGCGCCGAGCAGAATACCCTGCTCCAGCCGGAATCCATCCAGCTTCAGATGGTTCGCAAGGCCATCGCCGAGACGCCCCAGCTCTTCCCGGAGCGCGCCCATGTGGCCTGCCAGGGTGTGGAGGGGGCCTACTCCACGGCGGCCTGCGAGAAGCTTTTCCGCGCGCCGGAGATCACCTATCTCAAGAGCTTCGACGGGGTGTTCTCCGCCATTGCCTCCGGCCTGTGCGATTATGGCGTGCTGCCCATCGAGAACAGCACCGCGGGCTCCGTCAAGCAGGTTTATGATCTGCTGATCGCCCACAACTGCTACATCGTACGCGCCACGCGCATCAAGATCAACCACGCCCTTCTGGCCTGCCCCGGCGCCACCGTGGATTCCATCCGGGAGATCTACTCCCATGAGCAGGCCCTGAGCCAGTGCCAGAACCACCTGGAGCAGCTGCCGAACGCCATGCTGCACGCCTGCTCCAACACCGCTGCCGCCGCCCAGATGGTGGCGGAGATGGGCAGGACGGACGTGGCCGCCCTGGCCTCCTACCACTGCGCCGAGCTCTATGGTCTTCGCTGCCTGCTGCCCGACATGCAGGACAACGACAATAACCATACCCGCTTCATCTGCATCGCGCCCCGGCCGGAGATCTACCCCGGCACCAACAAGACGACGCTGATGCTCACGGTGCCCCACCGGCCCGGCGCCCTGTACAAGGTGCTGGCGCGGCTGTACTGCCTGGGGCTGAACGTCCAGAAGCTGGAGAGCCGGCCCATCCCCAACCGGGATTTTGAATTTCTGTTCTATTTCGACATCGAATCGTCCATCTACTCCACGGACTTTGAGCGCATGATCACGGAGCTGGAGGAGGTCTGCGAGGAGGTGCACTACCTCGGCAGCTACCTGGAGGTCGTATGACGGCGCTTTACGGGCTGCTGGGCCGAAAACTGGGCCACAGCCGTTCGCCGGAGCTCCACCGGGCGCTGGCGGGTTATGACTACGATCTGTTCCCCGTGGAGCCGGAGGATCTGGAAGCGTTTTTGAAACAAACGCCCTGCCGCGGTCTGAATGTGACGATCCCCTATAAAAAGGCGGTCGTCGGATATTGCACAGAGCTCTCCGAAGCTGCCCGGCGGCTGGGCAGCGTCAATACGATGGTGCGCAGGCATGACGGCTGGTACGGCGACAACACGGACTATGCCGGCTTCTGCGCGCTGATCGCGCCCTTTGCCCCCGCGGGCAGGCGCGCCCTGGTGCTGGGCAGCGGCGGCGCGGGGACCATGGCGCTGCAGGCCCTGCGACCCCCGTGGGCATGTGGCCCGAAACCGGGCGCAGCCCCCTGGAGCTTTCCGAGTTCCCCGCCTGCAGTAGCGTGGCCGACCTCATCTACAACCCCCTGCGCACCCGGCTTCTGCTGGACGCGGAGCGCCGCGGCATCCCGAACGCCGACGGCCTTTGGATGCTGACGGTGCAGGCCCAGCGGGCGGCGGAGCTGTTCACAGGCACGCCGATCCCGGATGAAAAAGCGGAGAAGGCTTACCGTAATCTGCGCGCCGGGATGGAGAATCTCGTCCTCATCGGCATGCCCGGCTGCGGCAAGAGCGCCGTGGGCGCCGCCCTGGCCGAGGCCATGGGCCGGCCCTTCCTTGACGCCGACGCCATCGTGACCGAGCGCTTCGGCGAGATTCCTGCCATCTTCGCCAATCAGGGAGAGGACGCCTTCCGGAAAATGGAGACGCAGGTGCTCTCGGAGCTGGGAAAGCGGACCGGCTGCGTGATCGCCACCGGCGGCGGCTGCGTGACACGGCCGGAAAACCGGGACCATCTGCGGCAGAACGGGCGTCTGATCTGGCTTCGCAGGCCTCTGGAGGACCTGCCCACGGCCGGCCGGCCCCTGTCCCAGGCCAGATCCCCCCGGGCTCTGTATGCCGAGCGCGCGCCCCTGTACCGGGCCTGGGCGGAGGCAGCCATTGAAAATACGGGCACGGTGACGGATACCGTGCGAAAGATATGGGAGGCGATCGGATGAAATTCCTCATTCTCAACGGCCCGAACCTGAACCTTCTGGGCGTGCGCGAGCCGGACATCTATGGAAAACGCACCTATGCCGATCTCGTGCGGTTCCTCGAGGACCATTGCCGTCAATTGGGCGTCGGGTGCGAGATCCGCCAGTCGAACCATGAGGG
>CADBKB010000130.1 GCA_902795095.1 Oscillospiraceae bacterium | reverse complement strand
TGAGCTCCACGCGGTTGACCTTGATGCCCCAGGGGTCGGTGACCTCGTCGAGGATGGCGCGCATCTTGGTGTTGATGACGTCGCGGGAGGTCAGGGTCTCGTCGAGCTCCAGGTCGCCGATGATGTTACGCAGGGTGGTGGCGGTGAGGGTCTCCATGGCGACCATGGGGTACTCTACGCCGTAGGTGTACAGACGCGGGTCGGTGATCTGGAAATAGACCACGGTGTCGATCTGCATGGTGACGTTATCCTTGGTGATGACGGGCTGGGGCGGATAGTCCAGCACCTGCTCCTTGAGGCTGACCTTCTTGGCCACGCGCTCAAAGAACGGCAGCTTGAAGTGCAGGCCGACGCCCCACACGGTGTGGAACTTGCCCAGACGTTCGATGACATAGGCCTTGGCCTGCTGCACCACGTAAATGCAGCGGGCGATGATGATGAGTACCAGCAGTACCAGGACTCCGATTGCGATGATTCCTCCGAGTTGCATAGTTTTCTCCTTTCTTATACCTCTGCGCTGACGGCTTCCCGTTCGACGCAGACCTTGACGCCTTCCACGCGCAGTACGCGCACCTTTTCACCCCTGGCGATGACGCTGCCGTCCTCGCTGCGGGCGGTCCAGTCCACACTGCCGATCATGACGCGGCCGGTGCCGCGCAGGTTGTCGATGGGCTCCACCACCAGGGCGAGCTTGCCGATGTTGGCGTTCACATTTGTGGCGTATTCCTTCCCGCGGGTGAGCTTTTTGGCAATGGGCCGCAGCGCCAGCAGCAGCGCGGCGGAGACCGCCAGGAACAGCGTGACCTGCAGCCACGGCGCCGCGCCCAGGGACGCGGCCACCAGGGCGACCAGCGCGCCGCCGGCGAACCAGATCGACACCAGGCCGACGGTGGCGGCTTCCGCGACGATCAGCACCACCATGACGATCAGCCAGAACAGAACCATGTTCATCCGACCTCCTCCTTTTTTCTTTTCTGCTTCCATAGTACACCGATTTTGCCATTTGTCAATCGGTAAGTTATGATTGCCATTGCGGGAAAAATCAGATATAATAGCTACGGAACAGTTCGCGGTTTTCCTGCCGCTTATGCTTTAGACGAGCACGGCGGCGGAAGGTTCCGCGTTTTATTTGGAGGCAGAAGAATGCAGAATTATATGCTGTGCGTACCGTGCCTGTTCGGGCTGGAGGGCCTGGTGGGCGAGGAGCTGCGCCGCCTCGGCATGAACGAGGTGCAGGTGGTGGACCGGCGGGTGTATTTCCGGGGCACCGCCGAGGACATCGCCCGGGCCAACCTCAACTGCCGCATGGGCGAGCGGGTCATGCTCCGCCTGGCCCAGTTCGAGGTGCACAGCTTTGAGGACCTTTTCCAGGGCGTGAAAAGTGCGCCCCTGGAGCAGTGGATCCCCGCGGACGGGGCCTTCCCGGTGAAGGGTTACAGCCTGTCGAGCCAGCTCCACAGCGTGCCCGACTGCCAGGGCATCGTCAAGAAGGCGGCGGCGGACCGGCTGGGGGCCCATTACGGCCTGAGCTGGCTGCCGGAGACGGGGAGCCTGTACCAGCTGCGCTTCTCCATCATGAAGGATGTATGCGAGCTCTTCCTCGATACTTCCGGCCTGAGCCTGCACAAGCGGGGCTACCGCGCCGTAGCCAACGAGGCGCCTCTGCACGAGACCATGGCAGCCGCCATGGTGACCCTGGCCCGCTATCGGGGCAGGGAATACCTGTGGGATCCCTTCTGCGGCTCCGGCACCCTGGTCATCGAGGCGGCCCTCATTGCCATGAACCGGGCGCCGGGCATGGGCCGCAGCTTCGCCGCCCAGAGCTGGGACGCCATCGCCCCGGAGGTCTGGGCGCGGGCGAAGGAGGAGGCCCGGGACCGGGAATTCCATGGCAATTATCGCATCCTGGGCTCGGACAACGATCCCCAGAGCATCGGCATCGCCATCTCCAACGCGAAGAAGGCGGGGGTGGGCAAGCTGATCGAATTCCGGGAGGCGGACGCCACCCGCATGAGCCTGCCCACAGAGCGGGGCATCATCGTCACCAATCCCCCCTACGGCGAGCGGATGATGGAGCGCAAGGGCGCCCAGCGCCTCTACCGGACCATGGGCAAGCACTGGCGCTTTGCCGACGGGTGGAGCAAGTACATCCTGTCCTCCGATCCGGAGTTTGAATACTATTACGGAGCAAGGGCCGCCAAGAAGCGCAAGCTCTACAACGGCCGCCTGCAGTGCAACGTCTATATGTATTATGCCACGAAGAAATAGAGAATACGAATGAAACACTGCTTTATTCTGAATCCCGCGGCGGGCAAGACCGACCGCACCGCCGAGCTGCGGAAGAAGATCACCGCCCTGTGCGAGGCAAGGGGCCTGGACTATGCCATCGCCGTGTCCCGCGCCCCCGGCCAGTGCGAGACCCTGGCGCGGGAAATGGCCCAGAGGGGCGAGCCCTGCCGGATCTATGCCTGCGGCGGCGACGGCACCCTCAACGAGGTGGTCAACGGCGCGGCGCTCTGCGAGAACTGCGCGGTGACCCACTATCCCATCGGCTCCGGCAACGATTTCATCAAGGCCAGCTCCGATCCCGCGGCCTTCGCGGACCTGGAGCGCCTGCTGGAGCCCGAGGAGCGGGTGTTCGACCTCATCCGGGTCAACGACCGCCTGGGCGTGGACATCTGCTCCATCGGCATCGACGCGCGCATCGGCACCGATGTGGGAAAATACAAGCGCATCCCGCTGATGACGGGCAGCGGCGCCTATGCCCTGTCCACGCTGGTGAACGTCATCAAGGGCATCCACCGGCACTACATTGTGGAGATTGCCGGGGAGCGGATCGACGCCCGGCAGACCATGATCTGCGTGTGCAACGGCCGCTGGTACGGCGGGGGCTTCAACCCCGTGCCCGACGCCGAGCTGGACGACGGCCTGCTGGACGTGCTGCTGGTGGCTCCGGTGTCCCGGCTGCAGGTGGCCTCCATCATCGGCAAGTACAAGAAGGGGCAGTACCGGGACTATCCCGGCCTGATCCGCCATTTCCGCGTGCCGGAGCTGCGGGTGATCTGCGACAGCGAGAGCCGCGTCAATATCGACGGCGAGCTGCTGCTGGCCCGGGATGTGCGATTCTCCGTGGCCCGACATAAAATCCGGTTTTTCTACCCGAAGGGCCTTTCCTGGGAGGCAAAATCCACAATCCCCGGGGCAAAATAGCAACTTCTCCCGTCAGAAGGGAAAAAATGCGAATACCCCTTGACTTTTCTGAAAAAACGATTATCATATACATGTTGGCACTCGAATTAAAAGAGTGCTAACATGTCGTTTTTTGTCCGCACCTACATAGATCATGGCCTTCGGGCCGTCAAATAACAGGAGGTATTTCTATGAAACTGAAACCGTTAGCCGATCGCGTGCTGCTGAAGGCAGTCGAGACCGAGGAGACCACCGCTTCCGGCATCATCCTCTCCACCGCCACCAAGGAAAAGCCCGAGGTGTTTGAGGTCATCAGCGCAGGCCCCGGCGGCGTGGTGGACGGCAATGCGGTCGAAATGGTCGTCAAGGCCGGCGACCGCGTGGTAACCAGCAAGTATTCCGGCACAGAGGTCAAGCTCGACGGCGAGGAATTCGTCATCGTCCGCCAGAGCGACATCCTGGCCATCGTAGAGTAATTGGAGGGATTTGAATTATGGCAAAGCAGATTATTTTCGGAGAAGAGGCCCGCAAGGCCCTGCAGTCCGGCATTGACCAGCTGGCCAACACCGTGAAGGTGACCCTGGGCCCCAAGGGCCGCAACGTGGTCCTGGGCAAGAAGTACGGCGCGCCGCTGATCACCA
>CADBKB010000129.1 GCA_902795095.1 Oscillospiraceae bacterium | reverse complement strand
AATCCACCGCGGAGAGCTCCTTGGTGACGGTCTCGAGCTCCACGGTGATCTCGTCCCAGTCCACCTCCGCCAGCTCCGCCGTGGGCACGGCGATATCGTCCACGATCTTGTCCACCTTGACGATGGTCTGGGAAATCTGATTCACGTTCTGCACCACCACCACGCAGGTGATCACCAGCGCCGCCACCATGACGGCCAGCATCAGCACGATCAGCCGGTTGAGCCGGTTCTGCTTTTTCAGAAGTACATTCGTTTGATCCATTGTCTGATCCATCTGTGTCTCTCCTTTTCTCTTTTTTTCGGGGGCTTGGCAGTTCCATCATAGCGCATAAACCGGCGATTTGCAAGGGCTGCGAAAAGACATTGGCTTTTGCCCGTGCATCTGCTATAATGAGGGCAAAACAGGGCCGGATCCCGGCCCGGAAACCCCGGGAGAAACGAATGAAGAAGCTGTCCGTCGGCGTCCTGGCCCATGTGGACGCGGGAAAAACGACGCTGTGCGAAGCCCTGCTCTACCGATCCGGCGCCATCCGCGCCCTGGGCAGGGTGGACCATGCCAACGCCTTTCTGGATACCCATGCCCTGGAGCGGGCGCGGGGCATCACCATATTCTCCAAGCAGGCGCGGCTGCGTCTGCCGGATACGGAGCTGACCCTGCTCGATACCCCGGGCCATGTGGATTTCTCCGCGGAGATGGAGCGCACATTGCAGGTGCTGGACTACGGCATCCTGGTCATCAGCGGCACCGACGGCGTCCAGGCCCACACCCGCACCCTCTGGCAGCTGCTGGAGAGGAACGCCGTTCCGACCTTTGTATTTGTGACGAAGATGGATCTGCCCGGAGCGGAACGGCAGGCCGTGCTCACCGCGCTGCGCGGCGAGCTGGACGCCCCCTGCGTGGACTTCGGCCTGGACGACGCAGAGCGGTTCGACGAATGCGCCATGTGCGACGAGGCGCTGATGGAGGAGTATCTCGATACCGGCGCCCTGACCGACGCCTCCGTGGCCGCCGCCATTGCCCGCCGCAGCCTCACGCCCTGCTTCTTCGGCTCCGGGCTGAAGCTGGAGGGGATCGACGAGTTGATCTGCGCCCTGGACCGGTGGACCCTGGCGCCCGCCTGCGGCACGGAGTTTGCCGCCCGCGTGTTCAAGATCTCCCGGGATGCCCAGGGCGTCCGGCTGACCCATATGAAAATCACCGGCGGCGTTCTGCGCCAGCGGACCGCCCTGCGTTATCAAAGCGAGCGGGGAGAGGCCATGGAGGAGAAGGTCACCGCCATCCGGCTATACTCCGGCGAGAAATTCGCCGTCGCGGAGCAGGTGGAGGCCGGCGGGGTATGCGCCGTCGCCGGACTGAGCGCCACCTGGCCCGGCCAGGGCCTGGGCGCCGCCCCGGAGGGGAAGAAGGCCATGCTGGAGCCCGTGCTGAGCTACCGCATCGTCCTGCCCGAGGGGACCGACGCCCGCACGGTGCTGCCGAAGCTGCGCCAGCTGGCCGAGGAGGATCCGCAGCTGCATGTGCAGTGGCACGATCCCGAGATCCGGGTCCAGCTCATGGGCGACGTGCAGATCGAGATATTATGTAAACTTATTGAGGAACGCTTCGACCTGCGCGTGGGCGTGGACGCGGGGCGCATCCTCTACCGGGAGACCATCGCCGCCCCAGTGGAGGGGGTGGGCCATTTCGAGCCCCTGCGCCACTATGCCGAGGTGCATCTTCTTTTAGAGCCCCTGCCGCGGGGCAGCGGCGTCGAATACTGCGTGGACTGCAGCGAAAACCTGCTCGACCGCAACTGGCAGCGGCTGATCCTCACCCATCTGATGGAAAAGACCCACCTGGGCGTGCTCACCGGCGCACCGGTGACGGACGTCCGTTACACCCTCAAGTCCGGTCGGGCGCACCTCAAGCACACCGAGGGCGGCGACTTCCGCCAGGCCACCTACCGCGCCGTGCGCCAGGGCCTGATGGGCGCCGAGAGCATCCTGCTCGAGCCCTGGTATCGGTTTGTCATCGACCTGCCCATGGAGCAGCTGGGCCGGGCCATCAACGACGTGCGCGCCATGAACGGCAGCTTCGAGCCGCCGGAGGAGCGGGACGGCATGATGCGGCTGACGGGTTCGGCGCCGGTCTCCACCATGCGCAATTACGGCCGGGAGCTGGCGTCCTACACCCACGGCCTGGGGCGGCTGAGCATCGCCGTGTCGGGCTATGCCCCCTGCCATAATGCCCAAAGGGTCATCGAGGAGATCGGCTACGATCCCCTGGCGGACCTGGAGAATACCCCGGATTCCGTCTTCTGCGCCCACGGCGCGGGCTTCAACGTGCGCTGGGACAGGGTGCCGGAGTATATGCACCTGGAGAGCTGCCTCAAGCCCGATGTGCCGGAGGATGTCCCCGCCCTGCGAAAGGGGAGCCTCAACATCGATGAAAAAGAGCTGGAGGCCATCATGGAGCGGGAGTTCGGCCCCATCCGCCGGAAGGAGTACTCCGCACCCCAGCGCAGCCCCGTGCTCTACGAGCGCAGCCTGCCCGAGCGCAGGACGAAGCAGTATCTGATCGTGGACGGCTACAACGTCATCTTCGCCTGGGACGGCCTGCGGGCGCTGGCCGCCCAGGATCTGGAGCGGGCCCGGGAGGCCCTCATCGACCTGATGATCAACTACCGCGGCTTCACCGGCTGCGAGCTGGTGCTGGTATTCGACGCCTATCGGGTGCCGGATAATCCGGGCGCGCGCAGCGTGCGCGACGGAGTGCGCATCGTCTACACCGCCCAGGGCGAGACCGGCGATATGTACATCGAGCAGCTGGCCAACAGCATCGGAAAGAATGAAAACGTGCGCGTGGTCACCAGCGACGCCCTGATCCAGATCTCGGCGCTGCGCTCCGGCATTCTTCGGGTCAGCGCCCGGGAATTTGAGCAGGAGCTCCTGCGCACCGATGAGCAGATCGCCGCCCTGCTCCGGGCCCTGCGAGAAAAAGCGGGTCCCATGCACTCGGTGATCGTCCGCGACACGCGCAAAGGGGAGACCGGCCATGGACGCTGAGCTGAGCCGCCGGGCCCTGGATCTGGCCCGCCGGGCGGAGAAATACGCCGCCCCGACGAACACCGGCTTTCTGACCCCCGCCGAGCAGGCGGAGCTCCGCGCCTTCTGCGCCCGGGAGCGGCTGGACGCCGTCTTCCACGGCGGCGGGGAAGAGAACGACCGCCGCGCCGCCTTCTTTCTTCCCTCCTGGCAGGCGCCGGAGGATCTGGACGTCTCCGAAGAGCTTGCCGCCCTGGAGATCACCGCCGCCTTCGGCGCTCCCGGCCACCGGGACTATCTGGGCGCCATCCTGGGCCTGGGCGTCCGCCGGGACTGCCTGGGCGATATCCGGGTAACGGGCAGCACCGCTTACCTGTTCTGCCTGGCTAACATCGCGCCGTATCTGTGCACGAATCTGGAATCCGTGGGGCGGTGCGGGGCCAAGGTCCGAAAGATCGCCCTGTCCGACGTGCCGCCCCTGCAGCGGAGCTACCGCGAGGTGCGCTTCACCGTCAAGAGTCTGCGGCTGGACAGCGTGCTGGCCGGGGGCTTCGGCCTATCCAGGGCAAACGCGTCGGCGGCCATCGTCCAGGGCCTGGTCAGCGTCAACTATCTCCCCTGCGAGAAGCCGGACCGCGCCGTGGGTCCCGGCGATGTGCTCAGCCTGCGGGGCCGAGGAAAGGCCACCGTGGGCGAGATGGGCGCTCGCACCCGCAAGGACCGGCAATTCATCACCCTGGAGCTATGGACAGACGCTCCGGAAAAGAGGTAACTATGGACTATCCCCAGGTGGGCCTGCGTCCCGGCGAGGAGC
>CADBKB010000128.1 GCA_902795095.1 Oscillospiraceae bacterium | reverse complement strand
TTGGATTCGTCGCAGGTATTTGCCTTGATTTCGCCGTAGGCCTGCCTGGTTTGCTCTCTGTCCCCCTGCAGGGCAAAGTCGATCCTCGTCGCCTCGCCTTTCTTCAGACTGACAGTCACATAGCTGCGGCCCATGCTGTCCTTTTGGACCTCCAATGCACTGCCGCCGCACTTGGCGCCTGTCCAGTCCAGGCCGCACATAAGCTTGATTTCCGTCGAAGCCTCATCCGTCGTCAGTATGACAGATGCGGCGCTGGCGTCCTTGTCCCATTCGATGTCCGCCTGGGTGTTGCAGCGGGCACGCAGACCGGTAATGCTGCCCTTGTCCAGATTCGGCAGCAGCGCCGGCAGGATCTCAACCACGCCCGTATTGGAGTAGAGCAGCGATTCGTTCACCGCGCCCATGAGGCCGAAGGCGGAATCGGTGCAAAGGCACGAGCCATTGCTGCGATTGTGGGAGGTCAGCATGTTGGAGTACTGATAGCCGTTGGTGAGTAGATAGAGCATCACGCGCTCCAGGGCCACCGGGCGCTTGAGACGGGCTTCCACCAGTGCCTTATGGGTGGCGCCATGGCTCTCCGTGGCCTCCTGGCCGTTGTAGGCCGCCGAGCGCATGTCCATGGCGATGGCCAGGCCCTCGCGGATCTGCTCGTCGTCCTGGGCCTCATAGCCGGGCCAGGCGGCGTAGGCGTGGCTCTCATGGCGGTGATTGTGGGCCTCAGCCAGGTCGTAGGACGCCCACTCCTTGAGCTCGCCGGTCTTTGGCTGATAGAGGTATTCGGGGATCCGCTTTTCAAATTCCTCCCATTGGGCCAGCCGCGGATCATCGGGATCGGTCATGCGAAGCATGGTCCTGGCGATAAACAGCGCGTCGTGGGCGGCGGCGATGTCCATGCTGACATTATAAGCCAGCGCCTGGACGGAGGCGCCGCCGGTGCGCGGAGAGTTCTCCGGAGAGAAGCCCGGCGCGAAGATATATCGGGCGTTCTCGTCGCCGGACGCCACGGCCTGGCTCAGCGTCGTGCCGTCGTTCACGTGGCGCTTTCCCTGGCCGTCGGTGTAGTATTTCTCATCGGCGAATTGGGTCCAGAAGTTCATGGCCTTGATTGCCATGGGATAGAGCACGTCCTCCACCAGGTCGTAGTACCCGTCCGCCTTGATGCGGGCGATATCCTCCTCGGACCAGTCCAGCACGCTGGCGTTCCGGGCAGGATCGATATCCTTGCCCAGCTCGATCTTCTGGTCGCCGTAGCACTGCCAGTATTCAAAGATCGGCAGAAGCAGCCAGTCGGTGATGCCGTTGACAAACACATGGGGATAGGTGTCGGAATAGTGGTAGCTCTGGCCCTGGCCGGTGCCGTCCACCCGGGGCGGGCCCAGAATGGCGTCCTCCATGCCGTAGATCCGCTGGGCGTTCTTTTCCCAGTCGGCCACCATGCGTACGATGAAGTTGATGTAGCCCTGGCCGGCCTGCATCATATTGCCGGTGTTCAGGCCGGAGACCTGCAGGTTCGTGTTGGCGTCGAGGGTGTAGTCGCCGCTCCAGCTGGGGTTGAAGGTGCCGCACCAGATGGCGCTCAGCCGGGTGGAGCCGTAGCCGTGGGCGCAGATGAGGCCGTAGCGGCCGTTGTTGTAGACGCGCTCCAGGAAGGCCTTGTTGATGCTGCCCTTATTGTTGTTCTGCTTCTGAATGAGGCGCTGGTTGGTAAGCGCCCGGTCAGCCTTCTCCGCCTCCGTCTGGCACAGCTCGATGCGCACGTTGTTGAACATGGCCCCGTGGATCGCCTTGTGGGGTGCAAGCAGAGTCTGATAGCCCGCCTCGCTGGAGGTGATGTTCTTTTCCGTCACCAGATCCTTGATTTCATTCTGAAGCCGGTCATAGAGTACCCGGCGGATATCGTCCACCGTATTGCAGCCGTCGTCCTGCCGGTCCACCTTGGTAATGAGCATGACGCTGCTCGTGCCGGTGATGTGCAGCTTCGGATCGTTGGCCTGGAAGGCCTGTCTGACGCTGAAGCCGCTGTTCTGTGCTACAGTGCGGGTGGCCGCCTCATAGTCGACCTTCCCGCCGGTGCCAGCGACAATGCGGGTGGCAGTGGCCCAGCCGCCGTAGGAGAACAGGGTCTTGCCGTTGTCCTTCGTGCCGGTGATATTGCGAGTCTGAAATTTGCCGACGATGCCGAAGCCTGTCACAGCTCCCCCCTCCTGGCTCACCACATAGTCCGTGGCAGGCAGGGTGTCCAGGGTGCCCTCGTTGCGCATGTCGGTGATGTGGTCCATGCTGACGGTCAGATCCAGCATCTTGCCCGGGGGCGCCTCGATGTAGGTTACGATCACGTCGTCTGCCCGAGAGGCGAAGGAGCGGCGGTCCCACTCGTTGCCGTCGGCGTCCTTCCACTGGGCGCCCACCTCGGCGGTCTCGTAGTTGGTATAACGGTTATAGTTTGAGCGGTTCGCCGCGGAATAATCGTTGTTCTTGATGCGATACTGCCCCGCCGGCATATAGGGCCGTGACCAGACCATACCTCGACCGCCGTTGATGCCGTAGGTATTCTGATCATAGGTATTCGCCGCCTGGTTCCACACCCAGCGGTTGTAGTTGATGGCGCCGGCGCGCTGCTCATCGATGATATTCGACAGCACCGGGGCCTCGTGTACGCCGTTGTCGTCATAGACGATTTTCGTGTTGTTGAAGATGAACACGTCCTCGTTGGGATCGCCGCTTTCCATAAAGGCGATCTCACCGTTGGCGGAGGCAAGACCCTGCCGCCAGTTGTTATTGTTCGTCCGTTTTTCGATCGAATAGAATGTGTCCTCGTTCCAGCCCAGCGCCCCGTCCAGGCCGTAACGCCAGCCGTCAGCGGCCTTCACCGCCGGTGAAACACCGGAAAACGTACCCAATATAAGAATCGCGCAAAGAATCAGGGCAATGCTTTTTTTCATTGTGTACATGTCTGTTCTCCTTTCGCTCTTAAGCGTTTGCTCCCGGTTCGATCATATCACAGCGCCTGCCGCTTCGCAATATCTGATTTTCCGGATGGAACGATTAAAATTTATTAAAAAGAAACAGCGGGCCTGCCGGCCCTTTTCAAGCGGGCGGATGTGGAACAGCGCCATTACAGTTGTCTCAAGGAAAAGTCTGCTCCGGCGGAGGCTCCCTTGTGTAAAGGGAGCTGGCGAGCGAAGCGAGACTGAGGGAGAACGCGGCACCATCGAAATCTGTGCATAACCGTAATATGGAGACGGAGGCGTCTGGGGACGCCTCTCTACGGCCGGATTTCGATATACACAAATTCCGTAGGGCGGGGTGCCCTCACCCCGCCGTGCTCGCCGATTTGTCCCGGCAGGACGTCGATGGTTCCCAACGGGCCGATATGGGCATACATTCGTGACTCTCCGAGTTCGGCCCCTACGGGCGCCATCGGGGGAAGCTTAAGGGCAAAGAAATGCCGGGGCTGCGGATGCAGCCCCGGCGGGGTTTATGCGGGTTTCAGAGAATCAGGATGTGATTACTCCTTGTCGGCGTCCATGGCGCGGTACAGGAAGGTCACAACCTGACCTCTGGTGCAGGTGCCGTCGGGCGCGAAGGTGGTGGCGGTCATACCGTTGGTCACCTTGCTGGCCACCGCCCAGGCAACGGCCTTCTCATAGAATGCGCCGGGCTTGAGGTCGGTGAACGGGCTCTCGGCTTCCTCCACCTCGGGAGATTCCTTGAAGCGGTACAGGAAGGTCACAATCTGACCGCGGTTGCAGGGATCATCCGGAGCAAAGGTGGTGGCGGTCTTACCGTTGGTGATGCCGTTCTCCACAGCCCAGGCCACGGCCTTCTCATAGAAGGCGCCGGGCTTCAGATCGGTGAACGGG
>CADBKB010000127.1 GCA_902795095.1 Oscillospiraceae bacterium | reverse complement strand
TCACCAATTCTCTGCCTGCGTCACCCGGTTTGGGGAGATTGCCACGTCAGGCGTCTCAGGACGCCTTCCTCGCAATGACAATGTTTTGTCTGAAAGGATATGAAAACCGGAACCCGGTTTCAAATACAAAAAAGGACTGTCGCATTTCTCTACTTCTGAGCGTTAATGCGACAGGCCCGTTTTTTTATTCTTCGTCAACCGAATAACGGAACGCGGAGAACGACGCCTCCCCGCCCTCCCCGCGCGACGTGTAGCAGAAGAGCCCGACGCGCACGCCCGCAAAGTGGTCGAGGCGGTAGAAGAGCTTGTGAACGCCGCCGAGCGGGAACCACGCACCGTCCTTTTCATATTCGAACCGCACCGTGTCGGCGAGATCGCGGAAATCGAAGACGGCGCGGAGGGTGAGGCTGTCCCCCTCAAGCGGGATCCGCGCGCATTCCGCGAAGCCGTCGTCCGTCTTCTCGCGCATCACGGCATGGAAGCCGTCGGCATCGCGCGTGATCCCGGCCTCGGCGAAGAGCCCCTGCAGGGCGAGGATCCCCGCGGTGTCGCCGATCCGGAGTCCGCGTCCGTTCACGGTGACCTGCGCCGTGCAGCCGGGGCCGGCTGTCCGCACGGTCAGGGTGTTTTTCGCGTGCTCCGCGTCGGGATCGCATCGGCCCGTCCGGATCCGGAGAGAACCGCCGCCGACCCGGATGAGCGCGGGATCCGGCTCGTGATTCCATTCCCACTCCGGGCGGAGCGTGTGCGATTCGAAATCGTCGTCCGCGAAGAGGGGGCGGTACCGATAGCCGGGATGCCCGGGCGCGCCTTCGATCTCCTGCGGAGGGGAAGACAGGCGCGGGATCCCGTTCTCCCACGTCACCGGGACGAGCACGGGGATGCGCCCGACCGCGCCGTGATCCTGAAAGAGCATGGCAAACCAGCGTCCGTCCGGCGTGTCGACGAGTCCGCCCTGCGCGACGCCCTGACGGCGGAAGCCCATGTCGTCCTCGAGCGCGTCGCCGCCCGTCCATTCGCCGTCGATGGAATCCGCGGTGAAGACCGCTTCGGTGCGCATGTGTCCGGCGGGCCAGTGGATGAGGGTCAGCACGTATTTCCCGCCGATCTTGTAGAGATGCGAGCCTTCATATCCGAGCCCCCGCGCCTCGTCCCGGAGAATCACCCGGTCGAGGCCGTCCGGCTTCGGGCGCGAGAGATCGGCTTCGAGCTCGGTGAGATGAATCTCCCGGTTGCCGTAGACGATATAGACCCGCCCGTCGTCGTCGAACAGGACGGAGGCGTCGTGATAGAAGCCCTCCATCGGATGCCGCGTCCACGGTCCGGTGACGGATTCTGCGGTGTAGTGATAGGTCTTGTGCGTGTCGTTCGCGACGAAGACGACGTGGAAAATACCTTCATGGAAGCGGAGAGAGGCCGCCCACATGCCCTGCGAGTAGATCCGGCCCTCGTCCATCCGCTGGGCCGGGGTATGGTCGAGGGCGTCGTACACATGGCCCGCCGTCTCCCAGTTCACGAGGTCGAACGAGCGCAGGATCACCCCGCCCGGGAAGAAGTGCATGGTGGTGGAGATCATATAATAGACGTCCCCGACGCGGATAATATCGACGTCCGGGTAGTCAGCCCAGATCACGGGATTCGGATGCATGGCGGCCTCCTCATACAAGATCCGCGACGTACCGCCCGGCGTCCGCGTCGAGCAGGAACGTGCAGTTCGGGTGGAGTTGGAGGACCGAGGCGGGGATCTCCTCCGTCACGGGTCCCTTCAGCATGCGGCGGACCATTTCGGCCTTGTGCTCGCCCTTCGCGATGAGGACGATGCGCCGGGTGTGCATAATCGTGCGGATGCCGAGGGTCAGCCCGCCGAGCGGATAGTCCTCCCCGACGCCCGTCTCCCGCCGCACGCGCTCCTCGAACACGGGATCCATCGGGGAGACCCAGGTCTCGCTGCCGAAGGGCGTCCCGGGCTGATTGATGCCGATATGCCCGTTGTACCCGAGGCCGAGCATCTGCAGGTCCGCTCCGCCGCGCGCCTCGAGGCTTTCCTGGAATTTGCGGCATTCCTCCCCGAAATCGTCGGAGATCGTCTGCGGCATGAGGAAGCGGTCCTCGGGGATGTCGAGCGGGCCCGCGATCTGCTCCTCAATCATCGTCCAGCAGCAGCCGGGATAGGTGCGCGGCAGGTTCGTCAGCTCGTCGACGTTGAAGAAGGTGACGCGGCTGGTGTCGAAGGGATACTGCCGGTAGATGTCGCTGACGATGGCGTCCACCGGGTCCTGCGCCAGGGTCTCCAGCGCCTCCTCCGCGCTCTGAAAGGTGTATGCGCATTCAAAGCCGTAATCCGCCCAGTCGATGATGTCCCGGATGCCGATGAGCACCCAGGGCTCGTCATCCACAAAGGCAATGCGTCTCTTTTGCTGCATGAAGCGCACCTTCTCTCAGCGGCTCAGCCCTTCACCGCGCCCACGCGCATCCCCTTGAGGAAATAGCGCTGCAGGAAGGGATAGACGCACATGACGGGCAGCATGGTCATCACCACGCAGGCCATCTTGACGCCGGAGGTGAAGGGCAGCTCTTTCATGCCCTCGTACACGAAGTCCTCCGCCTGCTTGGTCTCGTTGACGATGTTGCGCAGCACCAATTGCAGCACGGTTTTCTTGGTGGAATTGATGAAGATCATGGGATGATACCATTCGTTCCACCGGTCGGACAGATAATAAAGCCCCACCGTGGCGAAGATGGGCATGGACAGAGGCAGCACGATCTGCAGCAGGATGCGCCATTCTCCCGCGCCCTCGATGCGCGCCGATTCGATCAGCGCCATGGGGATGGAGGAAAAGTAGTTCATCATCAGGATCATATAGAAGGTGTTAATGCCCATGGCAAACACCACCGACCAGAAGGAATCCAGCAGGCCGTAGCTCTTCATCAGCAGATACAGGGGGATAATGCCGCCCTGGAACAGCATGGTGAACACGATCAGGTACATCAGCGCCTTGCGGCCCGGAAAATGCCCGCGGCTGAGCGCGTAGGCGATGGTGGTGGTCAGCAGCATATTGACGGGCACGGCCAGCAGCACCAGCGTCAGGGTGGAGCGGTAGCCGATCCAAATGCGCCCGTCGTTGAACAGCGCCCGGTAGGCATCCAGGGTGGGCTTGGTGGGCACCAGCAGCAGCGGCGTGTTCAGATATTCCCTTTGGGTGGCAAAGGAGATGGCCAGCACATTGACCATGGGCACCACGATGAGCAGCGCCAGAAATACCATGATTACCAGCAGCACCACGTCCAGCGCCATGATCTTATCCCGCTTGTAGGACTTGACGGCAGTCTTCTGCAGCATGAATCTTTCCTCCCTTCCCTGTCAGTTGGGGTTGATGCTGAACAGGCCGGAGCCGCCCAGCAGCTTGGTGCCGCGGTCGGTGATCAGCAGCAGCAGCATATTGATGACCGAGCGGAACACCGTGATGGCCATGGAGAAGCCAAAGTCCGGCGCGGCCTGGAAGGTGATGCGGTAGATATACATATCCAGCGTCTCCGCCGTCTTGCGCACGGCGGCGTTGGAGAAGTTGAACACCTGGTTGAAGCCCGCGGTCATGATGTTGCCCGCCGCCAGGATGAACATGATCACGATGGTATTGCTGATGCTGGGCAGGGTCACGTGGGTGATCATCTGCCAGCGGGAGGCGCCGTCGATCTCCGCCGCCTCGTACTGCTCCATATCGATATCCGTGATGGCGGCCAGATACACGATCATGCTCCAGCCCGCCGAGCGCCAAATCAGCAGCGGCAAAAACACGCTGGAATTGCCGATGATCTTGACCCGGGCGCCGCCCAGGGCGACGATCAGGTTATTGACAAAGCCATCGGAGGACAGGAGGTTATTGAAGATGCTGGCAACCACCACCCAGCTGAGAAAATGGGGCAGGGTGAAGGTGACCTGCAAGGGGTTCTTGGCTTTTTTGAAGCGCATCTCGTTGAAGAACACGGCCATGATCACCGGGAAGGGGAAGGTGACCAGCAGGCGCAGCACGTTGATCAATAGCGTCTGGCGGATGGCGTTGGCGAACTCCGGGTTTTTGAACATGCGGTCAAAGTTCCGGGTGCCCGCCCAGGGGCTGCCCCAGATGCCCAGGTTGGCCCGGTAGGTCTTGAAGGCCAATTGCAGGCCGAAAAGCGGGGCCACCGCGAACATCAGATACCAGATCAGGCCCGGCAGCAGCAGGATATAGATGGCCCGATATTTGACCAGCGTAGCCCAAAGGCCCAGGCGTCTGCCGCCGGGCCGCAGGTTGTTTACAGGAGCTGTTTTGCTTTTTTGCACGATCATCCCTCCGTTCCGCTTGTATGCCAGCCTCTCGTAGGATCTGTATTTTCTGTCATGCATATCATAACATGGATCGTTCTGGTCAATAAATGGACAGATTTAACCCAAAATCGGACTTTCTTATGTTCGTTGCATGGGAGGAAGGGTGAAACTTGCGTTATACCTCGGGCAGTTCCAGCGTGCGCGGAAGCCGCACGGTGACGGTGGTATATTCATCCTGCCGCGATGCAAAGCGCAGGCTGCACCGGCTGTCGGTGGCGGCCAGGCGGCGGCGCAGGTTGCGCACGCCGATGCTTTCTCCGAAGCCATCATGATCCTCTGTGATATCCGCGTTCAATTGATCCACCATTTCGGGCGGTATGCCGCAGCCGTTATCCGTCAGCCGCAGCACCGTATCCTCATTATTGGCGTCGGCGGTCACTTCCAGCGTCAGCACAAACTGCCGTTTGCCCATGTGCCGCGCGCCGTGGCGGACGGCGTTTTCCATCAGCGGCTGGAGCAGCATGGACAGCACGGGGCGCTGCAAAAGCGCTTCTTCCACCCGCAGGTCGTACCGGTAGCGCTCCATGGTGCGCTGGTTCATCACCCGCATGTACGCGGACGCCGCCTCCAGCTCCTCCCGCAGGGTGACGATGAAGGGCGCGTGCAGGGAGTAGCGCAGCAGCTGGTTGGTGGAGCCGATCATCTCTTCCAGGGGAGACACGCCGTAGTGCTGGGCCATGCTGCGCATGCATTCCAGGGTGTTAAAAAGGAAATGCGGGTCGATCTGGCTGCGGTAAAAGGCCATCTGGGCGGATTGCTTGGCCAACGTGGCCTCATACACCTTCTGATGCGCCTCCGCGCTGGCGGTGTTTGCCTGGTCGATGCGCGCCAGCATATCGTTGACCTGGTCGGCCAGCGCCTGCATTTCCGGCAGTCCCGCCGCGGCTGCCCGGCTGCCGCTCTTTTCCGGGATGCCGGCCACCGAGGCGGACAGCGTATGGATATTGCGGGCCACGAACAGCAGATTGGCCAGCACCGTGCCGATGGCGGCCAAGGCCGCCAGGGCGATCGCCAGGGACACCCGGCCCATGATGCCGTCGGAGGGATCTGCCAGCAGCTCCGCCTGGGGAAAATAGCAGGTGATCCGCCAGCCCTGGGCTTCCGCCTCAAAGGAAAAGCCGTAATAGGCGGTTTCCTCCACCCGCAGTTGGGCGATGGGCTGCTCCTGGGCGGGAGGAAGCTCCGCCTGACCGGCGCCCAAAACAAAGCGCCCGGCCTCATCCCGCAAAACCACCCACCGCCGTCCGCCCGTCAAAAAGGCATCCAGCCCGGCGAAGGCAGCCGCGTCATACAGAATGGCGCAGACGCCGCTTTGGCTGCCGCTGCTGCCGGGACGGCCCTGCACCTCCCGGAAGCGGGTCATATACAAAAACTGGGCCGATCCGTCCGGGGCGGCGTGCAGCCCGGAGCGTACAGGCATGTAGCCCGCCGTCTCAAAATCGGCGGCCGCGATGGCTGCCAATTCAAAATCCGTATAGGAATCCGGCAACAGATACCGGAAGCGATCATAGATATAGGGCGCGTACAATGCCTTTTGGTTCTCCGTGGAATAGCCGAGCATGGTGGTCAGCTCCTGGGCGCGGCGCTCGCTGTCCGCCAGGCTGCTTTCTATCTCCTCGGCCATGGCGTTGTAGCGGCGGGTCACCAGGTCGTTCCGAAGCGCGCGGAAGGTCAGCGCGTACACCAGGGTGACCAGCACCACAAAGCCGATCAGCGCGCCGATGCACACCATGGCGCGGCTGCGGAGGCTCAGGCCCGGTTTTATTGCGTTTTGCCTGCTCATCCATATCCCTCCCGGCAATCCTTTTGCCTATTATCCCATCTTTGCGGCTCCCTGTCTACGGAGGCAGCGGAAAAAACATAATTTTGTCCCAACCAAGCATAAAATTGTTCATATCGCCGCAGCAGGTTTTCGTGATATAAAATATATATCACTTATGTCCCAAATAATCCATGAAAGGGAGGAATATGCAATGAAAAAGCTCCTGGCTCTGCTGCTTGCCGCG
>CADBKB010000126.1:3984-8657 GCA_902795095.1 Oscillospiraceae bacterium | reverse complement strand
AAGAACATCCAGAAGCAGACGGGCATCACCTTCATCTTCGTCACCCATGACCAGGAGGAGGCCCTGTCCATGTCCGACACCATCGTGGTCATGTCCGAGGGCAAGATCCATCAGATCGGCTCGCCCACGGACATCTACAACGAGCCCAGCAACGCCTTCGTGGCGGACTTCATCGGCGAGAGCAACATCCTCGACGGCACCATGGTCCGCGACCGGACCGTGCGCTTCTCCGGCCACACCTTCGAGTGCGTGGACGAGGGCTTTGGCGAGAACACCCCCGTGGACGTGGTGGTGCGGCCCGAGGACGTGGACATCGTCCCCGTGGACAAGGGCATGCTCCGCGGCACCGTCACCTCCGTCACCTTCATGGGCGTGCACTATGAGATCATCGTGGACATCGGCGGCTTCAAGTGGATGATCCAGACCACCGACTTCGTGGCCGAGGGCGAGACCATCGGCCTGTACATCGAGCCGGACGCCATCCACGTCATGCACCGGTCGGAGTACTCCGGCATGTTCGGCGACTACTCCTCCTTCAGCAACGAGCTCGACGAGCTGTCCGTTGTGGAAAGCGAGGACGATGAATGAGAAAAGTAATCGTTCCTCCGCAGCGGGTCCAGCTGCATGAGCGCGTGGCGCCGGTGCCCTACATGGTCTGGGCGGTGCTGTTCACCGTGGTGCCGCTGCTGTTCATCGCCTACTATGCCTTCACCGACAACCAGTTCCGCTTCACCTTCGACAATATCACCCGCTTTTTCACCGCCACCTCCACCATGGAGACCGCCGACGGAGCCCAGCGGGTGGTCTACACCTATCTGCTGATCTTCTGGCGCAGCCTCAAGCTGGCGCTGATCTCCACGGCTGTGTGCCTGCTCATGGGCTATCCCATCGCCTATATCATCGCCCGGTCCAGCCCCAAGGCCCAGTCCACCATGATCACCCTCATCATGATCCCCATGTGGATGAACTTTCTGATCCGCACCTACGCCTGGATGACCATCCTGCAGGACACCGGCATCCTCAACGGGATCCTCTCCGCCCTGCACCTGGGCACGGTGAAGATCATCGGCACGGAGGGCGCCGTGGTCGTGGGCATGGTGTATGACTTCCTGCCCTATATGATCCTGCCCATCTATTCCGTCATGGCCAAGATGGACACCCGCCTTCTGGAGGCGGCCCGGGATCTGGGCTGCAACTCCCTGGGCGTGCTGCGGCGGGTCATCTTCCCGCTGAGTCTTCCCGGCGTGTTCTCCGGCATCACCATGGTGCTGGTGCCCTCCATCAGCACCTTCTATATCTCCCAGAAACTCGGCAACGGCAAGTTCTACCTCATCGGCGACGCCATCGAGGGCCAGTACGTGGCCAACAATCTCCACTTCGCCGCCGCCATTGCCTTCATCCTGATGGTCATTCTTCTGGCGTCCATGGCCGTGTTCCAGCGGCTGGCCAACCGCCGCAGCTACGGAGGTGCCTGAGATGAAGAAAATGTCGAAAATCTACACGGCGCTGATCTTCGCCTTCCTGTTCGCGCCCATTGTCATCCTGCTGATCTTCTCCTTCAACGCCTCCAAGAGCCTGTCGGTATTCTCCGGCTTCTCCATGAAATGGTATCGGGAGCTGCTGCGCGACGGCGAGACCCTCATCAGCCTGAAAAACACCCTGATCCTGGCCTTCAGCGCCTCGATCATCTCCACGATCATGGGCACCGCCGCCGCCGTGGGCATGCACAAGCTGCGCAGCCGCTATCTGCGCGCCGCCATGGACTCCGTGACCAACATTCCCATGATCAACCCGGACATCATCACCGGCATCTCCCTTATGCTGATGTTCGTGTTCGTGGGCTCCCGGCTGGGCAAGGCCACCAGCCTGGGCTTCGGCACCATGCTGATCGCCCACATCACCTTCTGCCTGCCGTACGTGATCCTGCAAGTGCTGCCCAAGCTCCAGCAAATGGACAAGTCCCTGCCCGAGGCGGCCATGGATCTGGGCTGCACCCCCATGCGGGCTTTCCTGCGCGCCGAGCTGCCGGAGATCCTGCCCGGCATCATCACCGGCATGATCATGGCCTTCACCCTGTCGCTGGATGACTTCGTCATCAGCTATTTCACCCAGGGCAACAATTTCCAGACCCTGCCCATCCGCATCTACTCCATGACGAAGAAGACCGTCACGCCGAAGATGTACGCCCTGGCCACACTGATCTTCTTCACCATTCTGGCCCTGCTGCTGGCCTCCAACTTCATCGGCGACGAGGACACCCGCCGCCTGCGCGAGGAGCGCCAAAAGCGCCGCGGCAAGGCGGCCCAGCCGAAGAAGCGCCGCGAGCTCAAGGAGAAAACCAAGCGCCGCATCGTCTACTGCGCGCTGGGCGTGGCCGCCGTGGGCGCGCTGCTGTTCGCCCTGATCCCGCCCCAGCCCCAGGTGCTGAACGTGTATAACTGGGGCGAGTATATCTCCGACGGCTCCGAGGACAGCCTCGATACGATCCAGGCCTTTGAAGACTGGTATCAGGAGACCTACGGCCAGCGCATTCAGGTCAACTATGCCACCTTCACCAGCAACGAGGACATGTACGCCAAGCTCAAATCCGGCGCCGTCAGCTATGACGTGGTGGTCCCCTCGGATTATATGATCGCCCGCATGCGCGAGGAGAACATGCTCCTGCCGCTGGATTACGGCAACATCCCCAACTACGAGAACATCCCCGAGAGCTTCCGCAACCTCTACTACGACGAGAACAACGAGTACACCGTGCCCTATACCTACGGCGTCGTCGGCATCATCTACAATGCCAACGCCGTGGACGAGGCGGACGCCGAGGGCTGGGATCTGCTCTGGAACCCGAAGTACCGCGGCCAGATCCTGCAGTTCAACAACAACCGCGACGCCTTCGCCACCGCCATGTATAAGCTGGGCATCGACGTCAACACCACGGACAAGGCCGACTGGGACCGCGCCCTGGCGGAGCTCAAGGACCAGAACCCCCTGGTCAAGAGCTACGTCATGGACGAGATCTACAACATGATGGAGTCCGGCGAGGCCGCCGTGGCCGCCTACTATGCCGGCGACTACTTCACCATGCTCGACGCCCAGGCGGACAATGTGGATCTGCAGTTCTACTATCCCGAGCGCACCAACTACTTCGTCGACGCCATGTGCATCCCCTCGTGCTGCCAGAACAAGGAGCTGGCGGAGATCTTCATCAACTATATGCTCTCCGAGGAGCCCGCCGTGGCCAATGCCGAGTATATCTACTATGCCTCCCCCAACCGCGTGGTCTACGAGAATGAGGACTACATCGACGAAATGGGCGAGGAAACCATGGACATCCTCTACCAGGACCAGGACAAGTTCCGCGAGAACTACAACGCCTACGCCTACCGCAGTCTGGATCCCGATACGCTGGATTATGTCAACTCCCTCTTGCGTTTCCCAAACTTTTGGAAAAAGTTTGGGAAACGGTTTGATTGGACGCGAAAGGAAACCCTGACGGTTTCCTTTCACACTTTCCTTCCCTCCGATTTTGAAGCCTTCCGAGTGTTTTTGTCAGTCTCACAAACCCCGCCTGCATGGGCATGCAGGCGGGGTTTGTATCTTTGATAAATAGGTATAATTATAGGTTGATTTATATATATTATTATGGTATTCTATTTCCAGGAGGTGTGGAACATGCAGATTGATTCCAGTACGATCGTCACGGCAACGGAAGCAAACCAGAATTTCTCCCGGGTTGCCAGGATCGCGGAGCAGAAGGGCCGCGCGGTCGTGTTCAAAAACAACCGCCCCAAATATCTTCTCATCGACCTGGACGCGGAGCCGCAGATCGAGATGACGGAGGACGAAAAAATCGACTTCGTCGCTCAGCGCATCCTGCGCAGGCACAAGGCCGCCTTTGAGGAGTTGGCGAAATGATCCGGTTTTCCAAGGAAAAAGTCCTGCTCCTTCATAAGATCATCGCGGAGGCCACCGGCGGCAGCATCGGCGTGCGGGACGAGGGGCTGCTTGATTCCGCCCTGGAGAGCGCCTTCTCCGGCTTCGGCGACCGCGAGTTTTATCCGTCGAAGGAGGAAAAGGGCGCGCGTCTCGGCTACTGCCTGATCACGAACCATGCCTTTGAGGACGGCAACAAGCGCATCGGGATCTATGTCATGCTGGCATTCCTGGAAATGAACGGCATCCCGCTCCGCTGCACCGATGACGAGATCGTCACCATCGGCCTTGGCCTTGCCGACGGCACCATGGGCTATGAGGACCTGCTCCGCTGGGTGCGCGACCACAAATAACCGCAGGGACAGCCCACCGATATGACTGCAATCAAATCAATCCCGCCTGCACGCAAAGGCATGCAGGCGGGGTTTTTCGTTTTCAAAGACAGCGCTTACAGGCAGGCGCGGAAGATCTCGACGATGTCCTCGTTGGTCAGGGGGACGTAGGCTTCGCTGAGGAAGTTGTCGGGGTTGGCGTGGGCGGCCATGGCCTCGAAGTGCTCGGTGCCGATGCCCAGCTCGCTGAGGGTCATGGGGATGCCGGTGGACTTGAAGTATTCCTCCAGGGCGTCGATGCCGGCCCGGGCCAGGATGCGGTCGTCATCGCCGTCCAGACCCATCACATTGCGGGCAAAGCGGACGAAGCGCGGGGTGACGGAGGGATCCTTGCGCAGGATGTGGCGCATC
>CADBKB010000126.1:0-3950 GCA_902795095.1 Oscillospiraceae bacterium | reverse complement strand
GGGTCAGAATCGCCAGGCCAACGCCGTGGGTGATGTCATAATAGGCCGAGAGCTCGTGCTCCATGGCGTGGCAGGGCCAGCCGGTGACCTCCTTGCCGTAGGCGGGGATGCCCGCGCAGGCCACGGAGGAGCAGGCCATCAGATTGGCCCGGGCGGAATAGTTGTCCGGCTCGCGGATGGCGATGGGGCAGTTGACCATGACGGACTTGAGGATGCTCTCGCAGATGCCCTCGGACAGATCGCTGTCGGATTCGCGGGAGAAGTAGTTCTCAAAGGTGTGGCTCATGATGTCCGCGCTTCCCGCGGCGGTCTGGTAGGCGGGGACGGAGAAGGTATAGGTGGGGTCGCAGATGGACACGGCGGGATGGCAGTACATGCCGCCCAGCTTTTCGCTGGTGTCCGGGTTGGAAATGACGCCGAAGATGTCGAATTCCGAGCCCGTGGCGCTCAGGGTCAGGATGTCCACCACCGGCAGGGTCTTGTACTGGCCCTGGGCGTTCTGCACCATCTCCCAGAGGTCGCCTTCATAGAAGGCGGCCGCGGCAATGGCCTTGGAGCAGTCGATGGTGCTGCCGCCGCCGACGGCCAGGATCACGTCGATGCCGTTTTCGCGGCACAGGCGCTGGCCCTCGGCCACGGAGCTCAGGCGGGGATTGGGCTCGATGCCGGAAAGCTCGGTGACGATGAAATCATGGCCGTTCAGGATCTCCATGACCTCGTCGTACAGGCCCATGCGCTTGATGGAGCCGCCGCCGTAGGTCAGCAGCACATGCTTGCCGTACTGAGCAAGGGACTCGGCCAGGTGGCAGATCTGCCCCTTGCCGAAATAAAGCTTGGTGGGAATGTCGTGGATAAAATTCAGCATAATGGTTCCTCCTTGGGAATTATTGCGCGGGGCGAATGGCGAACAGGCGGCAGGCGTTCTCTAAAGTGATCTCGGCTGCCTCATCGGGGGTAATTTGGCGGATTTCGGCCAGCTTCTGTGCGGTAAAGCGCACCAGGCGCGAGTCGCAGCGGCGGCCCCGGAAGGGCTCGGGGGCCATGTAGGGACAGTCGGTTTCGATCAGAATGCGATCCAGGGGGACGGCCTGGGCGGCCTCCACAGCCCTGCGCGCATTTTTGAAGGTCAGAACGCCGGTGAAGCCGATGTACCAGCCCCGGCGCACCAGCTCCAGGGCGAATTGCGCGGAGCCGGAAAAGCAGTGGAAGACGCCCCGCACCTCGGGAAACTCGTCCACGATCTGCAGGCCGTCGCCGTGGGCCTCGCGCTCATGGACGATGACGGGCAGATCCAGCTCTTTTGCCAGCTGCATCTGCATGCGAAAGGCCCTTTGCTGGATCTCGCGGGGCACGTCCTCATAGTGATAATCCAGGCCGATCTCGCCGACGGCGCGGACCTTGGGATTATCCAGGGCAAGCTCCCGGTAGATCTCGATCCGGGCTTCGTCCACATGATCGGCGTCGTCGGGATGGCTGCCCACGGCGCAGTAGATCCAGTCGTATTCAGAAGCGAGCCGGATGCCCGCTCTGGACGATTCCAGGTCGCAGGCGGCGTTCATGAGATAGCGGACGCCCTTCTCGGGGAAATCGGCAAGCAGCTCGGCGCGGTCGTCGTCGAAGCGCCGGTCGTCCATATGGGCGTGGGAATCAAACAGGTTCATTCCGTCTCCTTTCGCTGCTGCAGATAGATGAGCAGCACAGCCACGTCGCTGGGCGACACGCCGGAGATGCGGCCGGCCTGGCCCACGGAGGCGGGACGAATGGCGCTCAGCTTCTCCTGGGCCTCCAGCCGCAGGCCGGCGATGGCGCGGTAATCGGTGTCCGGGGGGATCAGGCGGCTTTCTTCCTTCTGAAACTGCTCCACCTGGCGCTCCTGCCGGGCCAGGTAGCCGGCGTACTTGATCTGGATCTCCACCTGCTCACGCACCTCCGGGGGGAGGTCGGGGCGGTCGGGATCCAGGGAAGCGATGGCGTCATAGCTGAGCTCCGGGCGGCTGACCAGATCCGACAGCCGGGCCGAGACCTTGACGGGAGAGCTGCCGTACTGCGCCAGCAGGTCGTTGACCGCTTCGGAGGCGCTGACGCCGGTGGCGTGCAGCCGGGCGATCTCCCGGGCAACCTTGGCGTACTTTTCCTCCACCCGCCGCAGCTGTTCATCGGAAATCAGACCGATGCGGTGGCCGATGGCGCTCAGACGCTGATCGGCGTTGTCCTGCCGGTGCAGCAGGCGATATTCGGAGCGGGAGGTCATGATGCGGTAGGGCTCCTCGGTGCCCTTGGTGACCAGGTCGTCCACCAGGGTGCCGATGTAGCCGTCGCAGCGCCGCAGGATCATGGGCTCCTCGCCCTTGAGCTTCAGGGCGGCGTTGACCCCCGCCACAAAGCCCTGCACGGCGGCTTCTTCATAACCCGACGAGCCGTTGAACTGCCCCGCGCCGTACAGGCCGGGGATTTTTTTGCTCTCCAGGGTGGGCAGCAGCTCCGTGGGATCCACGCAGTCGTACTCGATGGCGTAGGCCGGGCGCATCATCTCCGCGTGCTCCAGACCGGTGACGGTGTGCAGCATGGCAAGCTGCACATCCTCGGGCATGGAGGAGGAGAAACCCTGAATGTACATTTCGTCGGTTTTTGCCCCGCAGGGCTCCACAAAGAGCTGATGCCGGGGTTTTTCGGAGAAGCGCACGACCTTGGTCTCGATGGAGGGACAGTAGCGCGGGCCGACGCCGACGATGGAGCCGTCGTAGATCGGGCTGCGGTCCAGGTTGGCGCGGATGATCTCATGGGTGGCGCCCGTGGTATAGGTCAGATGGCACACGGCGCTGTTTTTGGGCGGATCGAGGGTGCGGAAGGAGAAGCCCACGGTCTGCTCGTCGCCGGGCTGCAGCTCCATGGCGTCAAAGTCGATGCTCCTGCGGTTGACCCGGGGCGGCGTGCCGGTCTTGAACCGGCGCATGGAAAGGCCCAGGGCGCGCAGGCGCTCGGTCAGGCCCACCGCGGCGTGCATGCCGTCCGGGCCGGAGGAGATGACGTTCTCGCCGATGATGACGGTGGATTCCAGATAAGTACCCGTGGCCAGGATCACCGCCCGACAGCCGTAAATCGCGCCGAGCTGGGTCACGACGGCACAGACGGCGCCGTTCTCCGTGCGCACGTCCACGATCATGGCCTGCTTGAGGTCCAGGTTCTCCTGGGTCTCCAGCCGGTGCTTCATGAATTCCTGATAGGCGCGGCGGTCGGCCTGGGCCCGCAGGGAGTGCACCGCAGGGCCCTTGCCCCGGTTGAGCATCCGGTACTGGATGCAGCAGTGATCCGCCGCCCAGCCCATTTCGCCGCCCAGGGCGTCCAGCTCCCGGACAAGGTGGCCCTTGCCGGTGCCGCCGATGGCGGGATTGCAGGGCATATTGCCCACCGCGTCCAGATTGATGGTGAACACGACGGTTTTCAGACCCATGCGCGCCGCCGCCAGCGCGGCCTCGATGCCGGCATGGCCCGCGCCCACCACCGCAATATCATAATTTGCCACAAAATATTCCATGGCCCTGCCTCCGGGATAGTATACGGCGATAGTTTACCATGAAATCCGGAATTTTTCAATAGAGTCGGCAAGGATGTTTCTCTGTTTCCAATAATTATTTTATGTATACCTCCGCGGCCCGATGCGATCGGGCAGAAGGCCCGCCGCGGGGAGCCTCCCTGCCCGATCACATTGCATCCATTTCCGGGATGCAGCAATAGTATTTGCGGAAACTGACGAAATATCGCGGAAAAGAACGGAAATCAGAAGCAAACAGAATGCAACGCTTCCCCGGCGCGGGACATTTGTCTGTTCGATCCCCCTCTGTTACAAAAAGAAAACGGCTCTATGTCAATAGTTGGGGTAGAGCAAAAAGAATGGAATAACTAATCCTAATTGGGAACGACGTCATGGTGAGGCTGTGGCGTCGTTTCTT
>CADBKB010000125.1 GCA_902795095.1 Oscillospiraceae bacterium | reverse complement strand
GTGATCGACGCCGATCAGTGCGTGGAGTGCGGCGCCTGCGCCGGCGCTTGCCCGATCGAAGCGATCGAATTGCAGTAAGTGACCTACGATAACACCCCTGTGCATCGCACAGGGGTGTTATTCTGATGACGTGATGGAACACTTTGAACTGTTGTCCAACGGAATGAAGCTATTGCAGGCTGACGGCGCCTTCCGCATGAGCACGGATTCGATCCTGCTGGCGGATTTCTGCGCTTCGCTGCGGGGAAAGACCGTGGCGGACCTCGGCTGCGGCGGCGGTACGCTGGGGGTCCTGCTGTGCGCCTCCCATCCCGAGCGCTGCGTAACCGGTGTGGAGATCCAGCCGGAGGCCTGTGCGATTGCCCGGAAAAACATTGAAATCAACGCCCTGGAGGACCGGTTTCGGGTCATCCGGGCGGATCTCCGGCGCTTGGATGGCATTCTGGACGCTTCGAGCTTTGATCTTGTTGCCTCCAATCCCCCGTACTTCCCCGAGCAGTGCGGCGCCGTTTCCGCTGACGAGGCGGCCGCCATCGCCAGGACGGAGCGCTGCTGCAGCTTTGATGCGCTGTGCGCCGCAGCCGCCCGGCTTCTGAAGCCCCGCGGCGGTTTCTGTCTGGTGCACCGGCCGGAGCGGATGGCGGAGCTCATGACCACGATGCGCAGCCACCGTCTGGAGCCGAAACGCCTGCGCCTTGTGCGCCATCATGCCGACGCAAAGGTCTCCCTGCTTCTGCTGGAGGCCCGTCTCGGCGGCAGCGTCGGCCTGGAGATCCTGCCCGATCTTGTCCTGAACGATCCCGCCGGCGCGCCCAGTGCGGAATACCGCCGGATCTACCACATGCCTTAATCCACAGGAGGAGCCCATGTCCGGAACCCTGTATCTCGTCCCAACTCCCATCGGAAATCTGTCCGACGTCTCCGACCGCTGCCGCAGCGTCCTGCGGGAGGCCGACTTTGTCGCCGCGGAGGATACCCGCGTGAGCCTGCGGCTTCTGAACGCCCTGGAGCTGAAAAAAGAGCTCGTCAGCTATCACGAGCACAACAAGGCCAGAAGCGGCCCCGCCATCGTCCGGCGTCTCGAGGCCGGTGAAAACTGCGCCATGGTGACCGATGCGGGTACCCCCGCCATCTCCGATCCAGGCGAGGATCTGGTACGGCTTTGCGTTGACGCAGGCATTCCGGTGTGCGCCATCCCGGGGCCATGCGCCCTGGTGACCGCCCTTTGCGCCTCGGGTCTGCCCACGGGCCGGTTCTGCTTCGAGGGCTTTCTGCCCACGCAGAAAAAGGAGCGCGCCGCCCGCCTGACAGCGCTGAAAGACGAGCCGCGCACCATGATCTTCTATGAGGCGCCCCACCGCCTTGCCCAAACCCTGGAGGCTCTGGCAGCCTCTTTCGGCGGGGACCGGCGGATCAGCCTGTGCCGGGAGCTGACGAAGCTCCATGAGCAGTACTGCCGCACCACCCTCCGCGAAGCCCTCGATCAGCTCCAGACCACCCCGCCCCGAGGCGAGTATGTTCTCGTCATCGAGGGCGCGCAGCTTCTGTGCGAGGGGCCGGATCTGGACGCCGCCCTGGATCGGGTGCAGGCGCTGATGCGCGACGGTTTGCCGCGCAAGGCCGCGGTAAAGCATGTGGCCGAGCAGACCGGCATCAAGAAAAATGAGCTCTATGAAGCATCCCTCAACACAGAAGCATCCCTCAACAGAAACGAAGCGGGAGAGGCTTGACGCCTGCCCGTGAGACTATCAAAAAACTCGGAAGGCTTCACAATCGGAGGGAAGGAAAGTGTGAAAGGAAACCGTCAGGGTTTCCTTTCGCATCCAATCAAACCGTTTTCCAAACTTTTCCCAAAAGTTTGGAAAACGCACGCAGCGTGGCAAAAATACTTTTTTGACACACTGGCGGGAGAGGCTTGACGCCTCTCCCGTTGTTTTTTAATTTCCGCTGTCCGCGACGGGGCCATCGAATACCGTCGGCTCGAAGAACACATGCTCCGGCGCCTTGGTTTTCGGTTCGGTCTCGCCGGTCTGGACGTAGCGCATGATGATCGTGGCTGCCTGGGCGCGGGTGGCGGTGCCCTTTGGCTGGAGCATCAGAGCGCCGGCGCTGTTCACGCCCTGGATCAACCCCGCGGCGCAGGCCCAGGCCATGGGCTCCTGCGCATAGGCGGACACTGAGGATGCGTCCCGGAACGTGTCGAGGCTCTGCTTTTTCGACACATCCCTGCCGCACCACTGGGCATAGCGATAATAGATCGCAGCCATCTGCTCTCTGGTCAGCGGGCTCATGGGGCGGAAGGTGCCGTCGGGATACCCGTTGACGATGCCGCTGCCCGCGGCCCATGCCACGGCGTCGCTGTACCAGGTGCCCTCCGCCACATCGGTGAACTCCACAACATCCTCCGGGATCTCCTGCTGCCCTGCCACCGGCTCCGCCACGGAACTCTCCTCGTGCCGCTGGGCGATCAGCTCCGCCGACATTCGGTACAGGGTGGTAACCAGCATGGCGCGGTTCATGGTGGTATTGGGAGCAAACTGGGTGGCGCTCTGGCCGTTGAAGATGCCCCGGCTCAGCACAAAGTCCACGGCGCTGTGGTACCATGCCCAGGGGATCACGTCGGTGAAGGCAACGCTGGGGCAGGTCTTGCTGTGGCCGGTGTAGCTGCCGCAGGCGCGCATGAGATCCAGCACGCAGGCGTTGAAGCTGTCACAGTAGCCGCTGCGGAGGAACGCGTCCATGGAGTGCAGCCCGTCGGGGAACTCGAACAGACAGGACTGATAGCCCAGTGACGTGGTATAGGCCGTAAAATAGCCGATCGCGGTGGCGCAGTTGGCATATGTATTTCTGGGAAAGCGCTTGGCGAAGGTCTGAAACAGCGTGCCGTCTCTGCCGGTGGAGGTGATGGTCTGGGTATACCAGCCATGCACGTCCAGGCAGATATTGCAGCCGCTTCCCCTCACGTCCTGCACGAATTTCGCCAGTGCCTGGGCTTCCTTCGCGCTCAGGGGCTTGGGTCCGTTGAAGTTTCGCTCGGTGGAATAGGCCGCCCAACCCTTGGGGAAGGAGCGGTTGAGATCCACACCCTTTCCATGGATCAGATTGCCGTTTATGTCGAGATAGGTGGTGGTGCAGCGGCCGGGGCCGTTGCAGGTGTAGCCGTCGATCAGTCCGTCCGGATTCATGGAGGGCAGGATATACACGGTCCAGCCGTAGTCGGTGATGAGCTGCTTGTTCTGATCCAGCAGCTTCATAAGCTGATCGGCGGTATAGACCAGGCAGCCGCCGTCTGCGTCAAAATTGTCCTCCCAGCCGTGGATGCCGAAGCCCGCCACCAGGACATTCTTGCCGCTGCCGAATTTATAGGCCACCAGCTCCCGTCCCGCGCCGGAATAGCCATAGACGATCTTTGTGGCGCAGCTCGGCGCGCGCACGTCCCTGATATCAAAAGCGCTGACAGCAGGCGCCAGCATCCCGAAGCACAGGATCACCGCACATAGCAGCGCCGTCAATCTGATTCTTTTCAAACGCTCACCCTCTTGTTTCTTTCTATCTTATAGACGCACTTGATCCCGGGATGGTTGCAGAACCGCATCCAGAAGATGACGGATCGCCATGGCCGCCGCCTGCGCACGGACGTCGCCACGGTCGCCGGAAAAGCGGTGCTCAAACACCCGGGTCGACCGACCGTCGGCGACAGCCAGGAAGACAAGGCCCACCGGACGGTCAAACTCATCGCTGCCCGGCCCGGCAATGCCGGTGCTGGCAACGCCGAAATCCGTGCCGAGGCGGGCTCTCACGCCTGAGGCCATCTGCTCCGCCACCTCGGCGCATACCGCGCCCTTTTCCCGCAGCAGAGCTTCGTCCACGCCCAGAAGGGCCTGCTTCACCTCGTAGGCATAGGAAATCACGCCCCCGGGATAGACTGCGCTGCTGCCGGAAACATCCGTCAGAAGC
>CADBKB010000124.1 GCA_902795095.1 Oscillospiraceae bacterium | reverse complement strand
ACCGGGCGGAGGTTTTCCTCGACGGCAAAAAGCTTGCCGAGCATCGCTGCGGCTATACCGCTTTCCGGGTCGAACTGACCGGAGCGATCACCCCCGGCGCCGCGGCGGAGCTGGTGATCCGCCTGGACAGCCGGGAGAGCCTGGACCAGCCGCCCTTCGGCCTGGTGGTGGACTATATGACCTACGGCGGACTGTACCGGGAGGTATTTCTGGAGATCTGCGAGCAAAGCGCCATCGAGGATGTTTTCGCCTGTCCTGTTTTAGGACCGGCCGGCGGAAGCCTGTCCGGCGCAGTGAAGCTCACAGGCCCGGCGGGCGGCGACCAGCGTCTGCGCTTCCGCGTTTGGGATGACGCCCGGCAGATCCTGGCCGAGCGCAGCGAGCATGTGTCGGACGGCGCGCAGCAGCGCTATACATTCCCGGTCCCCGACGCGGAGCCATGGGATATAGATTCGCCCCGGCTCTACACGCTGGAGACGACTCTGCTGGAGGGGGAACAGCCCATCGACTGCGTCCGCACCCGGATCGGCTTCCGCACGGTCCAATGGCGGGCAGACGGCTTCTATCTGAACGGACGCAAGCGGAAGCTCCTGGGGCTCAACCGCCACCAGAGCTATCCCTACGTGGGCTACGCCATGCCCGCGTCCATGCAGCGCCTGGACGCCGACATCCTGAAAAAGGAGCTGGGGCTCAACGCCGTGCGTACTTCCCACTATCCCCAGTCCCAGCATTTTCTGGACCGCTGTGACGAGCTGGGCCTGCTGGTTTTCACAGAGATCCCCGGCTGGCAGCACATCGGCGGAGAAGCCTGGAAGGACGAGGCGGTGGAGGCCGCGCGGGAGATGGTGCTGCAGTACCGCAATCACCCGTCCATCATCCTGTGGGGCGTGCGGATCAACGAATCAGCGGATGATGACGAATTCTATAAGCGCACCAATGCCGTCGTGCGCGAGCTGGATCCCAGCCGCGCCACCGGCGGCGTGCGCTGCCACAAGAAAAGCAGCCTTCTGGAGGACGTGTATACCTATAACGATTTCAGCCACGACGGCGTCGCCCCGGGCTGCGAACCGAAGAAGGCAGTGACCTCCGACATGAACAAGGCCTATCTCATCACCGAGTACTGCGGGCACATGTTTCCCACCAAGACCTTCGATTCCGAGGCCCACCGCACGGAGCATGCCCTGCGCCATGCGGCGGTTCTCGACGCCGTAAGCGCCCAGAAGAACATCGCCGGCAGCTTCGGCTGGTGCATGTTCGACTACAATACCCATAAGGATTTCGGCAGCGGCGACCGGATCTGCTATCACGGCGTGCTGGATATGTTCCGCAATCCCAAGCTGGCCGCCGCGGTCTACAGCGTACAGCAGGACCGGGAGCCGGTGCTGCAGGTGAGCTCCGCCATGGATCTGGGAGAGCGTCCCGCCAGCAACCGGGGCCGGGTATTTGTGCTGACCAACTGCGACGAGGTGCGCATGTATAAAAATGACCGCTTTGTGCGCGCCTATACCCATGCCGATTCCCCCTATCACAATCTGCGCCGCCCGCCCATCGAGATCGACGACTTCATCGGCGATCAGCTGGAGCGGGAAGAGCGGTTCAAGCCCCGGCAGGCAAAGCTTGTCAAGCAACTGCTCAACTATTCCGCCCGCTTCGGGTTTTCCCGGCTTCCGCCCGGCATCATGGCCAAGGCCGGCGAGCTCATGACCCGCTATCGCATGTCTTTTGCCGACGCTTACGCCCTGTATGGCAAATACATCGGCGACTGGGGCGAACGGGCGACGGAGTTCCGTTTTGACGCCCTCTCCGGCGGCGAGGTGGTCAAGTCTGTCCGCCTGGGCCCGGTGAAGCGTCTGCACCTGGCGGCCCGGCCCAGCCATACGGTGCTGCTGGAGGGCGATACCTATGACGTCGCCCTGGTGCGCCTGGCCATGGAGGACCAGAACGGCAACACCGTGCCCTTCTGGCACGGAGATGTGGAGGTGGAGATCGCGGGACCGCTGACATGTATCGGTCCGGCGCGGCCTACGCTGCGCGGCGGCCTGGGCGGGCTATACCTCCGGACCCTGGGCCAGACCGGGGAAGCGATCGTCTGTCTGCAGACGGAACAGACCGAGCCCGTGGAGCTCCGGTTCATCATAAAGAAAGGGTGAGAAGAGAAATATGACAGACCGTTCCAGAGTCATCTTCGGCAATGTGCTGCCGGAGAAGGACGTCAAGAAGGCCAACAAGAGCAAGGCCAAATTCATCCGCAAATTCGGCGACGACTGCGGCGTGGACTATCCGGTGCGCATCGTCCCCAACGCCTGCCTGCACGGGCTTCTCGGCGTTTCCGATATCCGGCTGGAGGATGGGCAGGGGGATTCCTTCGACCGGGAGAAGGGGATCATCGTCGGCAACATCCGCATGGGCTTCGGTCACTACCGCATCTCCATGGCCATGGCCTCCTGCGCCAACGCGCTGGGCTTCAAGCCCTATTGGATGGATCTCAACAGCTATCCCCAGACCACCTGTACCAAGGTCATCGGAGCGCAAAACGACCTGTACTCCCTCGGCTCGCGCATTTCCCAGAGATCGAAGCTGTTCAATAAGCTCGTCTGGGAGCCGATGAACTATGAGGGCTTCCGCAAGCTCAGCTATAATGCCTCGGACCAGAAGAATGCCGAACTGATGGCGCCGGTATTCCGCAATGTGCCCAAGGACATTCCGGTGATCGGCACCCACGTATGGCCCGCCCAGGCGGCCCTGCATGCCGGCATGCAGCGGGTGGTCAACGCCATTCCGGATAACTGGCCCATGGCCCTGCACCTGGCCGAGGGCGCCGTCCACACGATCCAGACCCACCAGGCCTACCAGGGCTACCGCATCCTCAACGGGATGCAGGGCACGAAGGTGCTCTCGCCCATGCCGGCAGACGAGCTCGTCTACACCGGCCACTACATCGACCATGAGCTGGTATCGAACATCGAGGCCGACTGTGCTGCAAGAATGGCCCGCAAGGCAAACGGGGAGCCCATGCGCTTCCTGCTCACCATCGGCGGCGCGGGAGCCCAGAAGGAGATCTTTGCCGCCATCCTGGAGCACCTGCTGCCCGCCATTCGGGACAAACGGGCGGCGGTCTATGTGAACATCGGAGACTATCAGAAGGTGTGGAAGTATCTGGTGAAGGCCGTGCCCGGACTCAAGGAACTCAGCGCCACGTATTTCGACGAATGGGACAAGACCCGCGCCTTCGCCGAAGACGCCCTCACGGGTCCTGTGGAGGGCGTGCACGTATTCTGCCACAAGGATATTTTTGAGGCGGTCTACTGTACCAACCTTCTCATGCGCTCGTGCGACGTGCTCGTCACGAAGCCCAGCGAGCTGGCGTTCTATCCCGTGCCGAAGCTGTTCATCAAGCGCATCGGGGGGCATGAGCGCTGGGGCGCCATCCACAGCGCCGAGGCGGGCGACGGCACCCTGGAGTGTGAGGACATCCCCCACACCGTCCAGATGCTGGACCTGTTCCTGCAGGAGGACGCCACGCTGGGGGATATGTGCGAAAACATCTGCAAAAACAAGGCCATCGGGCTCTACGACGGCGCGTACCGCGTCGTAAAGCTGGCCATGGAAAAGAAGTAAAATACATTGGAGGAAGAAACGGATATGGAAAAACAGAAGCTCTCACTCAAATCCAAGATCTCCTACGGCCTGGGGGCCGTGGGCAAGGACATGGTCTACATGCTCTCAGCCAGCTATGTGCTGTACTATTTCCAGGATCTTTTGGGCGTGAACGCCATTGCCATGGGCGTCATTCTGATGATCGCCCGGGTATTTGACGCCTTCAACGATCCCATTATGGGCGTGATCGTCGCCAAGACCAAGACCCGCTGGGGCAAGTTCCGGCCCTGGCTGCTGATCGGCACCCTGACCAACGCCGTGGTGCTGTTCCTCATGTGCTCCTGCCCGCCGAAGCTGAATGCCGGCGGCCTC
>CADBKB010000123.1 GCA_902795095.1 Oscillospiraceae bacterium | reverse complement strand
CGCCCCACTTGTCCTTGTCGATGCCCTTGGTGGTGCCCACCACGTCCTCGCTGTAGGAGGTGGAGGTGGCCAGGACCAGGTTGTCACAGGGCAGAGTCTTGAACTCGCCGGTGCCCACAGGACGGCGGCGGCCGGACTCGTCAGCCTCGCCCAGTTTCATGATCTCGCACTTGACGCTGGTGAGCTTGCCGTTCTCGCCGATGGCCTCCACGGGGTTGGTGAGCTCCATCATTTCGATGCCCTCTTCCCGGGTGTGGAGGATCTCGTCGTAACGGGCAGGGGCCTCAGCCACGGTGCGGCGGTAGACCATGATGGTCTCCGCGCCCAGACGGCGGCCGCAGCGGACAGCGTCCACGGCGGTGTTGCCGCCGCCCACCACCAGAACGTGCTTGGCGTTCTTGATGTTCTCGGGCAGAGCGTCCTGGTTCAGGTTCACGGCGGTCAGATAGTCGTTGGCGGTCCACACGCCCTCCAGGCTGGTGTCGATGCCGCCGGGGACCTGGGGCACGTCAGCGCCGTTGCCCACGAAGACAGCCTCGAAGCCGGCCTTGAACAGGTCGTCCACGGACTTTTTCTTGTCGATGGGGGCGTCGGTGACGAACTCCACGCCCTTGCCCTTCAGGATCTCGACCTCGCGGTCCACCACGGTGTTGGGCAGGACGAACTGGGGGATACCATAGGTCATGATACCGCCGGTGAAGCCCAGCTTCTCAAACACGGTGACCTGATAGCCCTTGTCGGCCAGGTCGCCGGCGCAGGCGATGCCGGCAGGGCCGGAGCCGATGACGGCGACCTTCTTGCCGCTGGGAGCGGCGGAGGCGGCGGCCACGGGAGTCCGGGCGGCATGCCAGTCGGCCACGAACCGCTCCAGGCGGCCGATGCTCACGGCTTCGCCGCGGACGGCCTGGGCGCAGTTCTTCTCGCACTGGGTCTTCTGGTCGCAGACACGGCCGCAGATGGCGGGCAGGTTGCTGCGATCGGTGATGATCTCATAAGCGCCTTCAAAGTCGCCCTCGGCAACGTGGGCGATGAACTCGGGGATGCGCTGGTTGATGGGGCACCCCTGGGTGCAGGGCTTTTTCCGGCACTTCAGGCACCGCATGGCCTCGCGGATGGCGTCGGCCGCGGTGTAGCCCAGCTCCACCTCGTCAAAGTTCTTGCAGCGGACCTCGACAGGCTGCTGAGGCATGGGATTTCTTTCTCTTACGTTGTTAATCATTTCGCCTGTCCCTCCTTCGGCTCCAGACTCTCCCGTCTGTGGATCAGACTGTCATACCGGCCCAGAGCGGCCTGCTCGGAGGCCTGATACAGAGCCTCGGCCTGGGCGGGATTCTTCATGGTCAGGGACGCGTAACGGTTCTCGCCCTTCAGGAAGTCGCGATAGGCCTCGGTGGGGGCGGCGCTGTCGATCTGCAGGGGGTTCTTGCCCTCGGCGGCGAGGCGAGGATCGAACCGCAGCAGGTTCCAATATCCGGCGCGGACGGCCTTCTTCATCTCCACCATGGAGCGGTTCATGCCGGCCTTGATGCCGTGGTTGATACAGGGAGCGTAAGCGATGATCAGGGAAGGACCGTCATAGCTTTCAGCCTCGCGGATGGCCCGCAGGGTCTGGGCGGGGTTGGCGCCCATAGCCACCTGGGCCACATAGACGTGACCGTAGGTCATGGCGATCTGGGCCAGATCCTTCTTGCCGGTGGGCTTGCCGCCGGCGGCGAACTGGGCAACGGCGCCGTAAGGCGTGGCCTTGGAGGACTGACCGCCGGTGTTGGAATACACCTCGGTGTCGAAGACCAGGACGTTGAAGTTCTCCTTGGAGGCCAGGACGTGGTCCAGGCCGCCGTAGCCGATGTCGTAGGCCCAGCCGTCGCCGCCGAAGAGCCACATGGAGGGCTTGGTCAGCATATCGGCGTTCTCCACCACATACTTGGCGTCCTCGTCCTCGGGATAGACCTTGCACAGCTCGGCCAGGGCAGCGCCCAGGTGGTTGGCCTCCTTGTCGTTCATGTGCTCGATCCAGCGCTTTGCCAGGCCGGCGAAGGCGGGGTTCTTGGCCAGACGCTCCACAACCACCTTCATGGCGTTGCGGCGGGTCCGCAGGGAAACGGCCATGCCGTAGCCGAACTCGGCGTTATCCTCGAACAGGGAGTTGGCCCAGGCGGGACCGTGGCCCTTGGCGTCCACCACGTAAGGCATGGAGGGCACGGAGGCGCCCCAGATGGAGGAGCAGCCGGTGGCGTTGGCGATGACGGCGTGGTCGCCGAAGAGCTGGGTGACCATCTTGGCGTAAGGCGTCTCACCGCAGCCGGGGCAGGCGCCGGAGTACTCCAGATAGGGCTTCAGGAACTGAGAGCTCTTCAGGTTCTCGTCGGAGCCGTGCTGCTTGCCCAGCTCCTTGGCCTTCTCGAAGAGGGCCTGGGAATCGGCCATGATGCCGTCGGCCAGCTGCATGGACAGAGCCTTGCCGCGGGCGGGGCACATCTCCACGCAGGAGCCGCAGGCGGTGCAGTCCTCAGCGGACACGGCCACCAGGAACTTCTTGCCGGGCTGACCCTTGCAGTCGGCGGTGGCGATGCCCTCGGCGTCCTTGGCGTCCAGGATGAAGGGACGGATGACGGCGTGGGGGCAGACAGCGGAGCACCAGTTGCACTGGGTGCACTTCTCGGGATCCCACACGGGGACGTCCACGGCGATGCCGCGCTTCTCATAAGCGGAGGTACCGGAGGGCACCTTGCCGGTGACGTAGGGCAGGAACGCGGAGACGGGCAGCGCGTCGCCTTCCAGGGTGTTGGTGGGGATCAGGATGTTCTTGACGTAAGCGTCCTGCTCGTCGTTGACATACTTGAAGTTCAGCTCAGCCTTGGGGCCGTCCTCAGCGTTGGCCCAGGAGGCGGGGACCTCCACCTTCTTGGCGGCGTCCTGGCCGGCCATGACGGCGCGCATGTTCATGTCGACGACGTTCTGGCCCTTGGCGCCGTAGTCGTTGACGATGCCCTGGTGCATGTACTCGATGGCGTCCTCAGCGGGGACCAGGTTGGCCAGCTTGAAGTAAGCGGACTGGATGATGGTGTTGATACGGCCCTTCAGACCCAGGCCGCGGGCGATGTTCACGGCGTCGCAGGTGTAGAACTGGATGTCCTTCTGGGCCAGGGCGCGCTTGATGTCGGCGGGCAGACGGGCCTCCAGCTCTTCGCCCTCCCAGGAGCAGTTGAGCATGAAGATGCCGCCCTTCTTGACATCCTTGACCATGTCGTACTTGCCGATGTAGGCGGGGTTGCCGCAGATGACCACGTTGGCGTCGCCCACATAGTAGGAAGAACGGATGGGGTTCTTGCCGAAGCGCAGGTGGCTGATGGTCAGGCCGCCGGACTTCTTGGAGTCATACTGGAAGTAGGCCTGAACATAGTTGTCGGTGTGGTCGCCGATGATCTTGGAGGTGTTCTTGGAAGCGCCCACCAGACCGTCGGAGCCGATGCCCCAGATCTTGACGGAAGCCTGGGTGGGATCGTTGGGCATCTCGAACTCGCACTTCTCGATGGACAGGTTGGTCACGTCGTCCACGATGCTCACGGTGAAGTGGTTGTGCCCGCCCTTGGCCAGGTGCATGAACACGGAGTACATGTCGGCGGGGGTGGTGTCCTTGGAGGACAGGCCGTAACGGCCGCCGATGACCCGGATGCTGCCCTTGCCGGCCTCGTTGAGAGCGGCGGTGACGTCCAGATACAGGGGCTCGCCGAAGGAGCCGGGCTCCTTGGTGCGGTCCAGAACAGCGATGCGCTCCACGGTCTCGGGCAGCTCGCTGATCATGTGCTTGGCGGAGAAGGGCCGGAACAGGTGGACCTCCAGAACGCCGACCTTCTTGCCCTGCGCGGTCATCACGTCGACGACCTCTTCCAGGGTGCCGCAGACGGAGCCCATGGCCACGATGACGTCGGTGGCGTCGGGCGCGCCGTAGTAATTGAAGGGCTTGTAATTGGTGCCGATCTTCTCGTTGACCTTGTTCATGTTGCCGATGACCACGTCCACCAGGTCGTTGTACA
>CADBKB010000122.1 GCA_902795095.1 Oscillospiraceae bacterium | reverse complement strand
CTTCTGGATCTTGTCCTGGGTGGTGGTCTGGGTGCGGCTGAGGATGATGGTCTCGGCGGATTCGATCTGGTCGATGAAGAACTCGCCGAAGTTGCGGGCGTACATCTTGCACTTGCCCACGTCGGCCACGGTGGCGCAGCCAGCCAGTTCGATCTCGTGGGTCTTGGCCACGTCGTCCACCACGCGGCGGATGTCGCTGAGCTTGCCCACGCCGGAGGGCTCGATGAGGATGCGGTCGGGATGGTATTCGTCGATCAGCTTGCCCAGCGCCTCGGTGAAATCGCCCACCAGGGTGCAGCAGATGCAGCCGGAGTTGAGCTCGGTGATCTGTACGCCGGTGTCCTTCATGAAGCCGCCGTCGATGCCGACCTCGCCGTATTCGTTTTCCAGCAGGACGACCTTTTCGCCCTCAAAGGCGCCGTCCAGCAGCTTTTTGATCAGCGTGGTCTTGCCCGCGCCCAGGAAACCGGAGATGATGTTTACCTTAGTCATTTGTCTTCACCTTCATATCTATTTCGCCGCGAAAGTGGCGTTGCATGACAGTGTCGCCGCGTCATGCGGCTGGATTGCCATTAGGAATCATACCCCTTTTGGACCGCTTTGTCATGCACATTGATATGAATTCACCAAATAATAACATGGCTCTTTGGAGCCCCCGGGATCACAGCTCCCGCACCAGCCGCACGCAGCGGCCCAGCACCTTCACGGTCTGGATATTGCCCACCACGGCGGAGAATTCATGGTCGAAGGCCTGCATCTGTATGCGGCCGCCGTCCAGCTTCAGCAGCTTGCGCACCATGCGCTGGCCCTGGTATTCCACCAGCATCAACCGGTCGTCTTCGGCCTTGGAGGCGGGCACCACCAGCAGCAGGTCGCCCGCGTGGACGCGGAAGCCCCGCAGCATGTCGTCCGGGCAGCGGTAGTACAGCACCTTGTCCGGCGCGCCGCCCTCGATCTTGCCCGAAACGATGGGCGTGAGCACGTGGTCCACCACCACGCCGTCCGGCGACATCACCGGCACCCGCTTCACCACGCCGCCCAGGGCGTCCAGCCAGGCATCGTTGGATTCGGCCTGGGCCTGGGCGTTGGGGGCGTTCTTCTCCTCGGGCGTCAGTATGTAGGCCCGGGGACGGGGGCGCAGCTTCACCTCCGGCTCGGCCGCCACATCCAGCTCGGTGGAGATGGGATCCTTGGACCCCAGCACCTTCAGTATACGCTGGGCCTGCTCGTCCGATACGATCCGCCGGCCCGATTCGATGTCCTTGATATTGCTCTCCGCCATGCCGCACTTCTTGGCCAGCGCCTTCTCGGTCATCTTGGCCTTCAGGCGGGCCGCGCGGATGGTGTCACCCAAACGGCTCATAGAAACGTTCCTCCGCAGTTATTCCGCCAATGCCTCGACGGGCTCGGCGGCCACCTCGTCCATATCCCCGGGGACGGTGGACGCCGCCACGGCCTCGGGCTCGATGGTCAGGCCGTTGTCGAACACCAGGCCGCCTTCCGGCTCGTCGGCGGGCACCGGGGTCGGCTCCGCGCCGAACACCCACTGGGCCTCCAGGGCCGAAGGCTCGCCGGGCAGGTCGTCGGTCAGCTCCACGTCCATGGCGGGGATGAAGCCCTCCTGTCCGTCGAAGACGACGTAGATCCAGTCGGCGCTGATCTCTATAACGCCCAGCGCCGCGCCCTCGTCCAGCACCGCGATCACGCGGTCGTCCTCCGCCACGGGGGCGGCGTACAGGCGGGTGCCGTCCAGCAGCACCACGGCGTAGCCGGGCACGGGCTTCGCGCCCTCCCCCGCCTCCGGCGCTGCGGAAATGCCGCCGCTGCCGTCGGGACGGGTGTTCGTGAGCTCCACGTCGCTCAGGCGGAAGTAGCCGGACAGGCCGTCAAAGTCGACCTTCACCCAGTCGCCCACTACGGACAGCACCTCAAAGCTGCGCTTGGCGGCCACGGTGGCCATGTCCGTCTTGTCGGACACCTCGGGCTTCGAGTAGGCCTTGGTGCCGCTCTTGAGCACCACGGCGTACTGCGTGCCGGACGCCTCTGGCGTCGGGGTGGGACTCGGCGTGGGCGTGACTTCCGGGGTCGGCGTGGGCGTCGGCAGGGAGATCTCGGGGGTGGGCGTCGGCAGGGATACCTCCGGCGTCGGGGTGGGATCGGCCTCCGGCGTGGGCGTGGGCAGGGAGATCTCCGGCGTCGGGGTGGGCGTCGGGTCCGCCTCCACGGCCACGTATTCGCTCTGGTATTCGGTGCCGTCGAAGAACGTCAGGTATCTGCGGTGCAGATAGCCGGTGTGCTGGCCGTACACGACCTTGATCCAGGTCTTGCCCTCCTCCAGTACCTTCACCTCGGTGCCGCTGCCCAGGCGGGCCAGCACGGCGGAGGTGGTGGAGGCGGTCTTGCGCAGGTTCAGGGTGCTGCGCACGTTCACCCGGGCCATGCGCACCTTGCGGGGCACGGAGGCGATCTCGTAGCCGCCGTCGCCGTACTGCCTGCGCAGTTCAGCGGCCTTGCTGGCGATGGCCTTCTGGAGCTTGGTGTTGGCGGTACCGGCGTCCACGTAGCCGTAGTTGCGCCGGAAGGCCCGCACCGCCTGCTCGGTGACGCTGCCGAACACGCCGTCCACCCGGCCCTGCAGCAGCAGCAGCGCGTCCAGGTTGGCCTGCATCGCCTTCACGGCGGGGCCGCGGCTGCCCACGGACAGCGTGGTCACCATGCCGGTGGGGGCGTCGGCGGCGAAGATGCGGTCCCAGAGCGCCTGGTCCACCTTGCTGGTCTTCTTGATGCCGGAAGCGGCCTGGAAGGCCTGCACGGCGGTCAAAGTGTTGGCGCCGAACTTGCCGTCCGGGGTGGTATTCAGGAAGCCCAGCTCCACCAGGCGGGTCTGCAGCTGGTTCACCAGCGCGCCCTTGCTGCCGCTCTGCAGAGGCAGCTTGCTGTCGGTGGAGGCGGAAGAGGAACCGCCGGTGCGGCCCATGAAGCTGTCATAGGTCTGGCTCGCCCGGGAAAAGGTCTTGCTCTTGAGCTTCTTGCGCAGCGTGGAATTGGTCTTGCCGCTGGAATAGATCTTGCACTTGGTGCCCGCCAGGCAGTTCTTGGCGATCCACTTGGCGTCGTCCACCCGAAGGCGCACGCAGCCGTGGGAGGCCCTGGACCCCAGCGCGTTCACGGAGGCCCTAGTGGGCCCCTTCTTGGAGGCGCTGTAGAGCACCGAATGGAACAGTATGCCGCCCCGGATGCGGGTGGCCCACTTGGCGTAGCACTTGTACTTGCTGAAGTAGTACCATTCGCTGCGCTCGCTGGCGCGGCTCTTGGAGGGCAGGTAGAAGGTGCCCGTGGGCGTGGGCGTGCCGGACTTGCCGGTGGTGCAGATCATCTGCCGCACGATGCCCGACTCCGACACGTTGCCGGAATCGTACACGGTCACGATCTGGTTCGTCAGGTCCACCACGATATAGTATTTCGACGCGGCCGATGCCGTCGCGGCCATCGACGTCAGCACGACGACGAGGGTCAGCACGGCCAGCACCGCGATCAGCTTTCTGGATCGCAAGACAATCCCTCCCTGTCCGGAAAAAGGTATTGTCATTATAGCACAGGAACCGCCCAAGTTCAATATCTTTTGTAATAATTTCGCAATAATTTTTATTATTTTGAAACTTCATTGCCCCCGCTTTGCCATGGTAAGGACATAAAGCGGGGCCGCCTCGATGAGACGGCCCCAAGTGGTTATTTGGATTATTTGACGGTGACGTTGCAGATCTTTTCGACGCCGGTTTGGGTCCTGACCTTGATCTCGACGGTGCCCTTCTTCTTGGCGACGATCTTGCCGGAGGCGCTGACGGTGGCCACCTTGGGATCGGAGGACTCGAAGGTCCAGCTGCCAGCGGTATCCTCGGCCAGGGAGACCTTCAGGGTCTTGCTGAATGAAAAAAAATATACGTCTATCCGTGACGTACTGGTGACCATGGAGCCCCAGGACGTGGCGGCGATACTGGAAGAGATGGAGGAAACAAAGCTCCCTCTCTTATTTCGCTTGCTTCCGAAAGAGGAGGCAGCAG
>CADBKB010000121.1:1414-5523 GCA_902795095.1 Oscillospiraceae bacterium | reverse complement strand
GCAGCCACTCCAGGTGCCCGCAGATCAGCTGCTCCGCCCCCGCTGGCGCGGAGGCGCTGGGGTGGATCTCGCTCAATTGCAGCTGGCCGTGGTTCAGCTCGAAGGCGCCCTTCAACTCCTGGATGATCAGGTTTATAATGGTCATCTGCTCGGCGTTCACCTTCAAACGCTTGCGGCTGAACAGCTTCATACATTCATTGGTACAGGCGAAGGAAAGCAGGAACATGGTCGTCGGCGTCTCTCCCACGTGGATGTGGTGCGGAATCCCCGGCCGGTGAAAGGTGATCTCCCCGGCGTTCAGCTCGATGCGGCGCACATCGTCCCACATCGTCACATGTCCCTTCTCGCAATAGACGAATTCCCAGGTGCTGTGGCTGTGAGCCGGGGTATCGTAAAGACGCGCCCCGGAAAAGTAATGCACCGTGGAAAGCTGCCGCACGCTCACCAGCCGGTTCATCTTGTAGCGATGGAATACGAGTTTCTTCATATTTACACTCCGAAAACATAGTTGTGTGTTTGAATCAAATGTACAAAAAAAATGATTAATAATGCAATTACAAATTACTGTTTATATTTTATAATACTGCCATAATAAAAGCAAGCCGTTTTGCGGCAAAACAAGCATTAAATTTTTCCATTCACCGCGATACCATCCCGACCCCGCGTTCTGGGTTAATCGTCTCCGGTTCCTCCGCCCTGAAGTTCCCCGCGAACGGGCACACACGCCCCTGCGCGGGCCGATCGACCACCGACAGGTCGCATTTGTCACCTGTCTTATGTTTTCTCACAGAAATACAACAAAATTATATGTTTGAATTAATAGCGCAAAATAACTAATTAATAGTGCAATTACAACCGCCGCGTTCTGTTATATAATTATTACGTAGGGAACAGGCTCCTGCCGCATTAAGCCCGTTTCAAGGCGGGCCAGAGAGATGAAAAGAGGTGCAACGCATGAACGGTTTTCACTTCGACCCCGCGTCGTGGCTGCCTGCCCATGACAAGGCAACGCTGGATTTTGTGCGCGCGATCCGCCGTAAGGAGATGGAATACACCAACCAGAACGGCTATTCCGTGAAGGTGGTCATCGACCCTCTGCTCTATGTCGTGATGGACATCTTCCACCGCATCTATCTGAGCGACGTGGAGGACAAGCCCTTCTCCATGATCTGTCCCAATCAGTGGCCGGGCGCGTACTCAGCGGTAGCGGATATGATCAACCGCTACAACATCAACTGTCGCAACGTTCACGCCTTCGCGATGGACGAATACGCCGACCAGGACGGTAACGTGGCGCCCCTCACCTATGGCGCGAGCCTGGGCATGTCCTTCCGCAAGCATTTCTGGAAGGTCATCCGCGAGGATCTGCGCCCGCCGGTGGAACAGTGGCACGTCTTTACCAATGAAAACAAGGGCAACGACGTCTATTCCCGCATCATCGAGGACGTGGGCGGCGGCGGCGCGGACGTGATCTACTCCGCCACCGGCTGGCCGGGCCACATCGCCTTCATCGAGCCCCAGTCCGAGGCCTTCGCCGCCGACAGTCTGGAGGAATTCTGCAAGCTGGGCTCCCGCATCGTCACCCAGCACCCGATGACCGTGCTGGAGAACTCCATGTTCGCCCCCGTGGGCGCCTCCGGCGACGCCTGGAACGTGCCCCCGAAGGCCGCCACCATCGGCCCCAGGGACGTGGTGAACGCCCGGGAGCGCATCGAGATGCACAACATCGCCAACCCCGGCGGGGATTCCTGGCAGCGCATCATCTCCCGCATCGAGCTCTACGGCCCCATCAGCAAGGAGTGCCCCGCGTCCATCATCCGGCTGGGCAAGGGTACCTGCTACGTCAGCGAGGTCATCGCCCGCCCCATCGTCTGCTGGACCCCCGAAACTGAGAATAAGGATCTGTGATCGCCATGAAGAACGTATTGTTTTCCGGCATACTGCCGGCCCTCATCACCCCCCTGACGAAGAATGAGACCATCAACGAGGACACCGCCCGTCGCATGATGCGCTGGCACGTGGACGCGGGCGCGGACGGCTTCTACATCCTGGGCGCCACCGGCGAGGGCCCCGTGGTAGCCCCGAAGGAGCGCATGCGCATGGCGGAGATCGCCTGCGACGAGGCCCGTTCCCTGGGCGTGAAGGCCATCATCCACGTGGGCGCGGTGGACCTGGCCACGGCCCGTTCCCTGGCCCGCCATGCGGGCGAGATCGGCGCGGACGCCATCTCCTCGGTGCCGCCCTTCTTCTTCGGCTACGGCGAGAAGGAGATCGGCCAGTACTATACCGCGCTGGCCGAGGCGGCGGGGGTGCCGCTGATCATGTACTGCTCGCCCCTGTCCGGCATCAACATCACCTGCGATATGGTGGAGCGCTTCCTGAAGATCCCCGGCGCCATCGGCGTGAAGTGGACCAGCTACGATTACTACACCATGCACCGCATCAAGTCCCTCCAGGGCGGCGACGTGAACGTGCTCAACGGCCCGGACGAGACGCTGCTGTGCGGCCTGAGCATGGGCGCGGACGGCGGCATCGGCGGCACCTACAACGTGATGCCCAGGGTGTTCAAGGGCATCTACGATCGCTTCCGCGCGGGGGACCTCGCCGGGGCCCAGGCCCTCCAGTACAAGGCCAACCGGCTCATCGAGGTCATACTGCGCTTCGGCGTGCAGCCCACCCTCAAGGAGATGCTGGGCCGCCTGGGCTTCGATTGCGGCCACTGCGTCTATCCCCAGAAGCGCTTGACCGAGGACGAGCGCAAGGAGCTGTTCAAGGCCCTCGATGCGCTGGATTACGAGAAGGAATACCTGTAAGAAAGAATGGGGAATGGGAAATGTCAAATGGGAAATGGGGAATGGGGAATGGGGAATGAATGTGGAAATCCTTCGGATTTCTTTTGAATGAGGGCTACGGATCATCGTAATTTCGGTGATTATGAGATTGAGTCAAAACAAATCCCGAAGGGATTTGCACCGCCATTTCCCATTTCCCATTAAAAAATCCTCTGTCTATACTGATGAGCTGAGTTTTCGAAAGTTCGGAGGTTATATCATGTCTGATCTTCGTCTGAACGTCGACGCGGCGCGGGACTTCGTGGAGCGCGCCATGGTCGGCTACGGCTTCACCGCGGAGGAGGCGGCAATCACGGCGGACGTGCTGCTGACCGCGGACCTCTACGGCATACAGTCCCACGGCATCCACCGCCTGGCGCGCTACGCGGACGCCATCCGGGAGGGCTCCATCGACCCGAAGGCCACGGTGACCACGCTGTTTGAAACGCCCCTGTCCGCCGTGTGGGACGCCCCGCGCACCCTGGGCCAGGCGGTGGCCCACCGGGGCATGAGCCTCGCCATCGAGAAGGCGCGGGCCCACGGCTTCGGCATCGTCACCGTGCGGGGCACGAACCACTACGGCATCGCGGGCTACTACACCCGCATGGCCCTCAAGGCCGACATGATCGGCCTGTGCATGACCAACACGGAGGCCATCGCTATCCCCACTCACGGCAAAAAGGCCATGCTGGGCACCAACCCCATCGCCGTGGCCATGCCCGCGGACCCGGTGGATTTCTGGTATGACGCCGCCACCACCGTGGTGCCCCGGGGCAAGCTGGAGGTGTACAACAAGGCCGGCAAGCCCCTGCCCACCGGCTGGGCCGCGGACGAAAACGGCCGCGACTGCCCGGACAGCGAAAGGGTGCTTAAAAACATCATCGGCAAGGCCGGCGGCGGCATCTTCCCGCTGGGCGGCTTCAGCGAGGAGACCGGCTCCCACAAGGGCTACGGCCTGGGCATCATCGTGGAGATGATGACCGCCGTGATCTCCGGCGGTACCACCTCGCCCAACGTCCGCCGCAGCGGCAACGCCGATACCTCCTTCACCTTCGCCGCCCTGGACTACGGCCTCTTTGGCGACAAGCCCGCCATCAAGGCCCGCATGTCCCAGCTGCTGCGCGAGCTCCGGGAGAGCCCCAAAGCCGACGGCCAGGACCGCATCTATACCCACGGCGAAAAGGAACTGGAAAACGCCGCCCGCCTCGCCCGCGAGGGCATCCCCGTGAATCAGAAGACGATCGACGAGATGCGCGCCGTGGCCGAGGAGCTGGGGAT
>CADBKB010000121.1:0-1400 GCA_902795095.1 Oscillospiraceae bacterium | reverse complement strand
ATAGGGATTAGGCAATAGGCATTAGTCAGAGCGCTTGGGAGGGAACAGGCAACAGGGAACAGGGAACAGGAATAGCTGCCGCATCCCCCGTAGAGACGCCATGATTGGCGTCCGGGCAAGAGAAACGACCTCTCCGCCTCACTTTGCTCGGCACCTCCCCTGACAGGGGAGGCAAGATTACTATGCTCGCCAAGACATCTTGGCTCCCCTCCCAGGGGAGCTGGCATTTGCAAAGCAAATGACTGAGAGGTCGTCCCCTATTTCCCATTTGGCATTTCCCATTTCCCATTCAATGAAAGGGTTTATCATGAACAATATCATTCACGTGAGCGACCTGGCGCGCCTGGATATCTCCTGCGCCTGCGGCCGACGCCACCGGGTGCCGATCCAGCACATCCGCACCGGGGCGGGGGCGCTCAATGACCTGCCGGGCATGGTGGGGGACTTCGCGGGCAAGAACGCGCTGCTGGTGGGGGACACCCACACCTGGCCCCTGGCGGGGGAGCGGGTGAAGGCGCTGCTGGAATCGGCGGGGCTCGCGGTCCGTCCCTGCCTGTTTTCCCGGCGGGACCACTATGTGACCGACGAGGCCGCCATCGGCGAGCTGCTGGTGCGCATGCCCCAGGACACCGACCTGATCGTGGCCGTCGGCAGCGGCACCATGAACGACATCTCCCGGGCGGTCAGCACCCGCTGCGGCCGTCCCTACATCATTGTGGGCACCGCCCCCTCCATGGACGGCTACGCCTCCTCCACCTCTGCCGTCATCTGCGGGGACGAGAAGCTCAGCGTGCCGCTGGGCTCCCCCTGGGGCATCGTCATGGACACCGACCTGCTGGTCACCGCCCCGGAGGAGATGTTCTCCGCCGGCATCGGCGATGTGCTGGGCAAGCACGTCACCCTGGCCGACTGGCGGCTGGCCGCGAGGGAGGGGAGGGAGCACTTCTGCGGCGAGATCTCCGACCTCATCGAGACCGCCGTGCGCCGCTGCCAGTCCGGCTACCGGGACGTCATGGCCCGCGACCCCGCGGCGGTGGCCGACATGGCCGATACCCTGGTGATGGCCGGGGTCGCCATCAGCATGTTCGGCACCTCCCGGCCCTGCGCCGGCAGCGAGCACCAGCTGGCCCACGTGTGGGAGGTGGCCGCCCTGCGGCGCGGCGGGCCGAGCCCCCTGCACGGCAACTTCGTGGGCCTGGGCACCGTGGCCGCCCTGCGCCTATACCGCCTGGCCGGGGAGGACTGCGACCTCTCCGACCTGGGCTACGACCTGCCCGACCCCGCCGTGATCGAGGCCATACTCGCCGAGGCCGGCGGCTGGGCCTGATCGAACATGAAATTGCCGAGCGAGGGCAGGACCAGCGTCTCGCCCCCCGCATAGGCCAGCGGCGCCGGGCTGG
>CADBKB010000120.1 GCA_902795095.1 Oscillospiraceae bacterium | reverse complement strand
TTTTTCTCATTTTGGGCTTGACTTTTTATTTGCAGACTGTGTTACTAATATTGCCAGTCTTTATCAGAATAGATCATTGCTGTTGCTACTTCGTGCAAATAATCATCAAATTCTTCAAAAAACAGAACATATGAGCATGGGTCAATCGATGATTCTGGCCAATATTCTACATACATAAGCTTTCGCTGTTTCCCTGATACAAAGGAATAATCAATGTCAATCCAACAATCTGAAGTGTCTTTTATACTTTCAGATTCTCCCGTTTCGAAAGACGTAACAGTATCGCCATAATGCTCTGAAAGGAAACGCAATACCTCATCATTTGAAGGATAACCATCTATTCGTGTTCCGAATGCGATTTGTTTGCCGGTGTCGTCATATAAAGAAAGCCTCTCACCTGTTTTTAGAGTCCAGCCTTCCGGGATTTTGATATCACGTTCATCATCAAGATAGACAGTATACCATCCTTTAAATCCACTATCTATAATTACGTTGTCTAATTCTTTTCTTTCGATGATATTATCTAAGTGAAGCATGATAAATGGGACTAACACTATGAGTATAACAATAATGAACACCACACCAATAAGAATCTTAACCGTGTGTTTTTTCATTTCATCCTCCAATCATCATTCCAGCCTCTATGCTACACCACATTATTTCAAAATCATTTCTAACACAGGGGACTAACATCTGAAAGAATCGTATCATCGCGGTAATGCTTTGTCAATACAGACAGCCACTTGATGAGAGCGGGATCGACGCCGTTGCGCGGCACTGGGCGGCTTTGTCGCCGCCCCATGCTGCGCATGGGCGATCAGATCAGACAGCTATCCTCCGTCAACAAAAAAGGACGTCCGTTCGGACGTCCTTTTTCGTGGTGGAGAATAGCGGGATCGAACCGCTGACCTCTTGAATGCCATTCAAGCGCTCTCCCAGCTGAGCTAATCCCCCATATTGTTGCCGCTCCCTTGGAGCACGGTTATTATAGCAGGGTTCTTCTGAAAATGCAAGCATTATTTTTCTACGCGGCAAAATTTTTACAAAAGATGTTTTTCGTGCATTTCTTGCACGTCTGTGCTACAATAAGAAAAGCAGCACCGCCGGCGTCCGGCGACGCGCATCTACGCAAGGAGGACCGCTTATGTATTGTGAATTTTGCGGCAAGCCTGTATCGGACTATGCCAAATACTGCCGCCACTGCGGCGCCACCCTGGAATACTACAAAACCGAGCCCCAGCCGGAGCCGCCCAGAAGTGACGGCGAAGGGGAGGAGAAAGAGGACTGAGCATGCGCGATACCCTGGAAATGAACTGGACGCTGCAGCCGCAGCCTTCCGTGATCTATCAGCTCCTGCATGCCATGGAAGAGACCGCCGCGGCCCATACCGTGGTGCTCGGGATCCCGCGTCCTGTCATGGTGGAGCGCTACGGTGTGGTCTGGATGATCGTCCGGTCCTGGATGGAGCTTGACGCCCAGCCGGATGTACATGTGCCGCTGACTGTTCGCACCTGGCACCGCGGACTGACGGGGGGCGTGATCTACCGCGATTTTGATCTGATTCAAAATGGCGTTCGCATCGGTCAGGCAGTGCAGACCTGGGTGCTGGTGGATATCAACAGCCGCACGCTGTTCCGCATGAGCAAGGTCGCGGAGCTGGCAAATTCGCCCCGGCCGGAGACGGTCAAGGATGTGAAGCCCCGCAAGCTCGCGCCGCCCTGCGCGCTTGCCGAAGCCGCGCCTCTGCGCGCCGGGGATGAAAGCGTGGATATCAACGGCCACATCAACAATGCCGCCTATGTGCCCCTGGTGCTGGAATCTCTGCCGGAGCCGGTGTACGCGGTGCGAACGCTGGAACTCAACTATCACCACGAGTGCTTTGCCGGTCAGGCGCTGCCCAGACTGCTCTGGCAGGAGGGTAAGCAGGCCTATGTGCGGCTGCTGACGCCGGACGGGCTGATTGCCTTTGATTTGCGCGCCTGCGCCTTCTGAATCAAACGCGCCGTTCCGCGCGGCGCGTTTAGACTATATGTTCATTTTTGGACAAATAGTGTTTCTTGACAAAATCGATTCCCATGATATACTTATCTAAGAGCCGTTTCGGCCGGTTCGGCCGTGTTTGAAAGCCACTGTCTGAGAAAGAGGAATACTATGGATCTATTTGAAAAATGTGAGAAATTCACCCTGGCAGACGACTATCGCGCCAAGGGGATCTATCCTTACTTCCACGCGCTGGAGTCCCGGCAGGATGTGGAGGTTTTCATGGAGGGCAAGCGCCGCATCATGCTTGGCTCCAACAACTACCTGGGCCTGACGGTGGAGCCCTCCATCGTGGAGGCCGGCATCAAGGCCTTTGAGCGCTACGGCACCGGCTGCTCCGGATCCCGCTTCCTCAACGGTACCCTGGAGATGCACCTGGAGCTGGAGGCGGAGCTGGCGGATTTCGTCCATAAGGACGGCGCCGTGACCTTCTCCACCGGCTTCCAGTCGAACCTCGGCATCATCAGCTCCCTGGTCTCCCGCGGCGACTATGTGATCTGCGACCGCGAGAACCATGCCAGCATCTATGACGGCTGCAAGCTCAGCTACGGCAAGATGCTGCGCTATCACCACAACGATATGGCCGGCCTGGAATCCATCCTCCAGCGCGTCAGCGAGGAGGGCGCCGGCATCCTGGTGGTCACCGACGGCGTGTTCTCCATGAGCGGCGACATTGCCAATCTGCCCGAGATCGTGCGCCTGTCCAAGAAGTACGGCGCCCGCGTCATGGTGGACGACGCCCACGGCCTGGGCGTCATCGGCGAGGGCGGCCGCGGTACGGCCAGCTACTTCGGCCTGGAGGATGAGGTGGACGTCATCATGGGCACCTTCTCCAAGTCTCTGGCCAGCCTCGGCGGCTTCATGGCGGCGTCGGAGAAGGTCTGCGACTTTGTGCGCCATTCCTCCCGCCCGTTCATCTTCTCGGCGTCGATCCCGCCCTCCGCCTGCGCGGTGGCCCTGGCCGCTCTGCGGCATCTGAAGGCCCATCCGGAGCTGCCCCAGCATCTGCTGGATCTGGCTGCCTATGCCAGAGAGGGGCTGAAGGCAAAGAATGTGCCCATCATCGAGGCCATCACGCCCATCGTGCCCATCTATACATATGAGACCGAAAACACCCTGCGCAAGGCCAAGGAGCTCTACGATGCGGGCGTGTACGTCAATCCCGTTCTGCCGCCCGCCACGGCGCCCAACGCCTGCCTGCTGCGCACCAGCTACATGGCGTCGCTCACCAAGCCGCTGATCGACGAGGCGGTGGAGATCATCGGTTCGATCATCGGCAATGGCTGAGGTCTGCGTCGTCACCGGAGGCTCCGGCGGCATCGGCCGCTGCACGGCCCGGTCGCTGGCGGACGCCGGCTGCCGGGTCTATGAGCTCAGCCGCCGGGACATCCCCCAGGCGGGCGTCGTCCATCTCACCGCGGACGTCACCGACGAGCGCCAGGTGCTCTCGGCCATCGGGCAGGTCCTCGGCGCCGAGGGCCGGATCGACATTCTTGTGAACAATGCCGGCTTCGGCATCTCCGGCGCGGCGGAGACCACCCGCAGCGCCGACGCCCACCGCCAGATGGAGGTCAACCTCTTCGGCATGGACAACGTCACCCGCGCCGTGCTGCCCCAGATGCGAAAGCAGGGGCGCGGCCGGATCGTCTGTCTGAGCTCCATCGCGGGCATTTTGCCCATCCCGTTCCAGCTCTGGTACTCCGTGAGCCCTGGCCAATGAGGTGCGGCCCTTTGGCATCACCGTCTGCGCCATTCTGCCCGGCGATATCGCCACGGGCTTCACCGACGCCCGGGAGAAATCCGAGCTCGGCGACGACGTCTACGCCGGACGCATCGCCCGCAGCGTCGCCGGCATGGAGCGCGACGAGCGCGGCGGCATGACCCCGGAGTATGCTGGGCGGTTCGTCGCAAAATACGCCTTAAAGCGCAATTCCCGGCCCCTGGTGGCCATGGGCTTTTCCTACAAATGCTTTGCCGTGCTGGCAAAGCTCCTGCCCCGCCGGCTGTCCAACCGGATCGTCGGCATGCTGTATGCGAAATAGCGCTTGGCAGCCAACGCTCCGGCGTTCGCACGTGCACCGGCCGGAATGATTCCATCGCAGAAGGGGTGACCCAGTTGAAACGCAAACGCCTTATCGCCGTTGTGATATCTGCGTGCGCTGCGCTGCTTGTTTTGGCGTCGGTGCGCCCGGCGCGCCGGGCATTTCTGCCAAGGCAGCAGGGAGATACACGCAGCGTGCCGCATGCGCAGATCACGGAATATCGCAGCCGCTCGCTTTTGGGCGGTCTTCTCCGGCAGGAGCGCATCAGCACCCTGGACAATGGGGACAGCGTGCTCTTCGGCAGAGTCGAGGCGGCAAAGGGCGCAGTGTCCTACCATCAGGTCTACACTGAGACCTTCCGGAGCGATTCCGGGACGGTGTGGTATTATGACGCCCAGAGCGGCGGCTGGAGCTCAGCGCCCCTGGATCAGATGGAGGTCGGTACCTCCTGCGCCTATATCGACGCAGACGGGCGGGATTATTATATCCAGCTTCCCGTCGGCTTCACTCCGCTGGAAAACTGCAGCCTGCGTGAAACCGGCAGCAAGGGATATTTTACCATTCAAAAAACGCTTCTGGGATGGCGGCTGCGGGTGTTCAGCCCGGCGCTTGCCCCCGGGGACGTGGGAGATTATACGGTTGTCTCGTCCGAAGAAAATCTGCTCGACGCCTCGGACGATGCCGCGATGCAGCGATGGGCCAACTATTGCCGCGACGGCGACGGCCGCTGGTGCTACGACGGCTATTATTTTCCGGCGCCGGAGACCTATGTACCCACCGGTCCCGGCGTGCTCTACCGCAGCGTCGCCGCCTATTTTGTCAGGAGTATCTCCTGGCAGGTGGAAATCGTCCGGTGTGCCTGGGATCTGATGCCCGCACTCCTGGATACCATGCGCCTGCAGCAGAATGAGGAAGGCTATTTTCCTTCCATGTCGGCAAGCACCTGGCTGCAGGAGGATTATGGCATCCCGGCGGGTTACTATGATACTCGCTTCAATTCTGATCTGATGATCATTTTCCATGAGTACATGAAGCGCTACGGCGGATTCGAGAACGTTGTCAATCGGTATTTTGACTTTTATCTCGAGTTTGCCCGGGCGCATCACTATGAGACCGCCGGCGGCGGCTGGCTGGTGTGGGACTACAACCGCTCCACCTCCGCGGTGCATTGCGCGCTCAACCACCAGCTGGAGGAGATCCTCGTCCTGTACCGGTTTGGCGACCTGCTCTCGCGCCCGGAGCTGGTACGGCTTGCGGATCGAATGCTTCTTGCCATCGAGGACACACGGCAGGATTGGATCATGGAGGATTTCAACCTGGAGTATGCCCGCATGGCGGATGGAAGCTATGGCCTGCAGGACTATCCCTATCTGACCTACAATGATCTGTATTATTTACAAAAGGAACTGCTGGCGATGGGGCGCGAGAGGAACGAGACCCTTGACGCGCTGATGGAGGCCAAGGCGAAATGGATGACGCAGAAGGGAATCACCGGCTATGAAACCGCCCCGCTTTCCTGATCCCGGAGGAATGAAATGCGAAAACGACTTCGAATTGCATCCGCTGTGCTGGCCGCTTGCCTGATACTGGGCGTACTGACGCCAATCAGCGCTCGTGCAGCCACGGTCACGGATGACGATGTGATCCGTGCTGTGCTGGTGGTTTTCCGCTGCCGGGAGGGCACCTACGACTCGGTCAACCGCAATGACAACGGCGCTCTGTCCCTGGGCAAGCTCCAGTGGCACGGGGCCCGGGCGCTGGAGCTGATGAAGGAGCTCTGCGCGCAGGATTCCGCCAATGCCCTGGCGGTCCTGGGCGAGGGGCTCTTTCTGGAGATCACGGGCGCCGGACAGGACGCCTGGAACAGCCGCGTTTTGAGCGCTGAGGAGGGGGCCCTGTTTAGCCGGCTCCTGGGCGGCGCGGCCTCCGTGCGCATTCAGGACGCCATGGCGCGCAAGGATATTTCCGTCTATATTTCCCATGCCCGGGGCTATGATATCCGTACCGCCGAGGCCATGGTCTATTATTGCGACATCGAGAACCAGTACGGTCCCGGCGGCGCGGCGAACCTCGTCAGCCGGGTCAAGGCGGTGCTGGGGAAGACCAGCATTGACACCGTGGACGAATTCCACGGCGCTCTGGTGCAGGTGACGCAGAATTATCTCAGCCGCCGCAACTGGACCTATGAATACTGTGCCAGCCTGGACTGGAATCATCTGGAGTGGATCGGACCCGCCGGCACCCTGACGGCGCCGCCGCCCATTCAGGTGGATATCGAGCCGCCCCGGATCACCGGCGCGCGGCTGGTGGGCCTGGACGCGGAACGCTTCCAGGTGGAGGTGAGCGCCAGGGACAATAAGAAGGTCACCGACTGCCGGGTGCAGATCGGCACCGACGCCGCCGACGCCATCGAGTGGGCCGCTTATGCCAAGTACCAGGGAACGACCTGGGTGCTGGCCGTGGACGTTGCCCGGTTCAATCCCATGGCAAAGCGGTTTTATGTGACGGTGACGGCCTCCGACGCCGCCGGCAACGGCGCCAGCGCCCAGCTGGAGCTGGCGCGCAGCGAGCTGACTGAGGGTATGTCCGACTGCGATCATCGCTTCCGCGCCGCGGACGAAATCCCCGCGAGCTGCACGGAGCCCGCCTACCGTGTGGAGGAGTGCGAGCTTTGCGGCAGAAAGCGCAAAACCGTTCTGGCGCCCCCGGCGGGCCACGAATTCCAGCCGTCCGATGTGCCGGGCGAATATCGCTGCACCCGCTGCGGGATCACAGAGCAGGTCGCACAGTCCGCCCGGAAGCAGGACGGCGTCCTGGCCCAGGCGGCCAGACAGATCATAGAATCGTACCGGAAGACAAAGTGATACAAAACGCTTTGGGAGCTGACCGCGGTCGGCTCCCGCTTTTTTATTATGAATCGCCCAGACCAAACGCTTCCAGTTCTCGCCGGACGCCGATGGCGGCGATGAACCGGTCTTTGATCAGGGCGAATCTGCCGCGAAATGACTCCGGCGTGTCAAACAGCTCTAAAACCAGACCGTCGGCGCGCTGTTCCGCCCGATAGCTGCACTGAAGGAGCTCAGAGAAATACGCCTGCCCGGCGCGGATCTCCGCCGGAGGCTCCAGGGGATAGCGCACGGTTTCCCGGATGGGCCTCAGCTCGATCCAGCCCCGGGCCCGGGCCAGGAATTCGGGGAACGTCTGACGCGAAGGGCAATAGCACGCGATGGGCGTGCAGCGCCCGGCGCAGCAGGCCTCCGGCGCGGCGGTGGGGAAGTCCTCGGCAAGGGCCTGCGCCAGGGCGCGGGCAGCGGGGGAGGGAGGCCGCTCAAAGTCCAGCACGATCGCCGCCGCGCCGAGGCGCTTCGCCTCGTCCAGGATCGGCGCGATCAGCCCGTCCGGCTCCGAGGGCAGGGGCACGCGGTCGTCAAAGACGAGGGCGTCGGCGGATGCGTGCTGTGCCGGCGCGGCCAGCGCGCCGTCCGGCGTACAGTGCCAGCCGCAGGCGGCGAAGCGTCCCTTCGTGCCGGCCATCCGCTCCGGGCTGACAAAATATACCGGCAAAGACATGGACAAACGGCCTCCTGTTTTGTATAATAGCTTCAGTCACTCTTATGCACGGAGGCAATCTGCTATGCCCTTGTCCTTTTTGCCGCGCCACATCTATCCGGCGCTCACCGCGATCGATCCCGCCCGCCTGGCATCCGAAGGCGTGCGCCTGCTGATGCTGGATTTTGACAACACCATCGTGCCTTATACCACCAACGATCCCACGGATGAGATGCATGCCTG
>CADBKB010000119.1 GCA_902795095.1 Oscillospiraceae bacterium | reverse complement strand
TCAGAGCCTGTCCGGTCTGGTGCCCAGAGCAGCCCAGGCAGCCAGGACCGCCGACATGACCCAAGCCGTGGGCATCGACGCCGACGGCGCCCTGTGGACCGTCCCCGGCGGAGCCGTGCACACCCTGGCGGCCACGCAAAACGGCGACACATTTACTTATTATGACGCCGATTTTCTCTTTGCGAGCCTGGATGAGATCATCACGAGGGCCCGGACGGGGGAACAGTTCCGCCTGGCAGTTCTTCCGTCTATGGATGTGTATGCTCTGACGCATATGCTCGGCGTCCAGGCAACGGCGCGGCTGTATTTCACCGGCCTTCGCTGGGGCACCGGCATGGAAAAGCCCGTGGCGGAGGTTTTTGAAGTGGATGACCATCTGGGGATCCGCCGGCTGAGCAGCGTGGATTTCTCCGCAATCGCGCAGCTTTCCGATCTGCCCGCCTACACTTCCCAGCTCACGAACGACAGCGGCTTTCTCGCCGAAACCGATGAAGCCGCAATCATCACCGCGGTCCGCAGCGGCGGTATCCTGCGCACCGATCGGGGTTTTGCCGAGATCTATGAGAAAATCGGCGGTGTGAAGCCCGTCTACCTGGTGGATGTGACGGACCTGCCCGAGATGAACGTCTATACTATGGAGCGGGCGGATATCAACAACCATGTGCTGGAGGTATCGTGTACCGTCAACGGTCTGCAGTACCGTGCCCTCCTCCTTGACGCCCAGGACGGCCGCAGCATGAGCGGCGCCCTGATCACGGCGCAGCTGGCGGAGGCCTTTCCCATCCATCTGCAGACCGAAGGCGCCGTCGTCAGTGCGGACCGGACCCCGTCGGAGATCTATGCGGCGGTGTGCGCAGAAAAAACCGTCCAGGTCTTCCTGGACGGCTGTTATTGCGGCTGGCTGGGCTATGCCGACGCGTCTACGGCAGCCCTGTATGTCCTGGAGGCCCATGATTCACCCCCGCAGCTGGTCTTGTATCTCGTGAGCGCCAACGGCGTCACCCGGTCCGGCCGTGTCCTGCAGTCGGTGGCTGAGGTCGTGCCCGTCTCCGGGGCCGCGCCGGTCATCGACGCAGCGGATAACAAAATCTATCAGTGCGGGGAGCTCACGAGCCTGACCATTCGCAGCTTCCCGATCTACGGAGAGTTTACCCTGCGCTTTGTCTCCGGCGCTGCCGCTGCGGCGCTGAACGTGCCCTCCAATCTGAAGCTGCCCGACGGCTTTACCGTGGCCGCGAATACCCGATACGAGCTTCGTGTCACCAGCGGCTACGCCGTCGAGCATCACTGGACTGTTCAGCCGTGATTCATCATAACCCATCAAGCATAGTCAATGCGAGGCCCCGAGGGGCCTCGCATTTTTTCACGTGGAATAATCATTAGACCGGCAAGAATGTCAGGCCAGGATCGCCTTGTGATAGACCTTCTTGCCCTTGCGGATCTTGACGCCCTCGTGCAGTTCGTCGGCGCTGACAGCGAAGTCGATGCCGCCCACCTTCTGCTCGTTCACCATGACGCCGCCCTGCTGGACCAGGCGACGTGCCTCGCCCTTGCTGGGCGCCAGCTTGCAGGCCACCAGCAGTTCAATTATGCCAATGGTCCCCTCATTGAGCTGAGCTTCCGTCAAGGTGGTGGTGGGCATGTTCTCGTCGGAGCTGCCGGCACCGAAGAGGGCTCTGGCGGCCTTCTGGGCCTTCTCCGCCTCAGCCTCGCCGTGAATCAGCTTGGTCAGCTCGTAGGCAAGGATCTCCTTGGCGGTGTTGAGCTGGCTGCCCTCCCAGGCTTCCATCTTCTCGATCTCTTCCAGGGGAATGAAGGTCAGCATGCGGATGCACTTGAGCACGTCGGCGTCGTCCACATTGCGCCAGTACTGGTAGAAATCGAAGGGGCTGGTCTTGTTGGCGTCAAGCCAGACCGCGCCCTTGGCGGTCTTGCCCATCTTCTTGCCCTCGGAGTTCAGCAGCAGGTTGATGGTCATGGCATGGGCGTCCTTGCCCAGCTTGCGGCGGATGAGCTCGCTGCCCGCCAGCATATTGGACCACTGGTCATTGCCGCCGAACTGCATATTGCAGCCCAGGGTCTGGAACATGTGGTACCAGTCATATGCCTGCATGATCATGTAATTGAATTCCAGGAAGCTCAGGCCCTTCTCCATACGCTGCTTGTAGCACTCGGCGCGCAGCATATTGTTGACAGAGAAGCATGCGCCAACCTCGCGCAGCACGTCCACATAGTTGAGGGGCAGCAGCCAGTCGGCATTGTTGACCATCAGCGCCTTTCCCTCGGAGAAGTCGATGAACTTCGCCATCTGGACCTTAAAGCAGTCGGCATTGTGCTGGATGGTCTCCTTGGTCATCATGGAGCGCATGTCCGTGCGGCCGGAGGGGTCGCCGATCATGGCGGTGCCGCCGCCGATGAGGGCGATGGGCTTGTTGCCCGCCTCCTGCAGGCGCTTCATGAGGCACAGAGCCATAAAATGGCCCACGTGCAGAGAATCCGCAGTCGGATCAAAGCCGATATAGAACACGGCCTTGCCGTTGTTGACCATAGAGCGGATCTCTTCTTCGTCCGTGACCTGGGCGATCAAGCCGCGGGCCACGAGTTCTTCATAGATTTCCATGACAGTTACTCCTTTAAAGTGATAAACAAAAGCCCTCTGTCCCGCACGGGACAGAGGGCGAAGTTTCGTTCGCGGTACCACCTCTGGTTCCGCCGCGGCTCACGCCGCGACGCTTTACGGGCGCTGCTACGCCCTGTCGCTGTAACGGGCGAACCCGGCAATCCCTAATAGCATGGCGTTCAGGATGCGGCTCCGGAGGGTATTCACAGGCCCTTCCCTGCCCCTTTTCACCAGCCAGGGGCTCTCTGAAGGGAGCATGCCTGCTACTCTGCTCCGTCATTGCCGTCGTGATATCGTGATGTATTTTAGCAAAGAAGCCGGTAAATGTCAAGGCATATGCCGTCAATTGCCCAGCATTTCCGCGGCGCTCTGCCTTGTGACGTCGGTAATATGCTCGCCGCCGATGATGCGGGCAAGCTCCTCGATCCGCCCCGCCCGGTCCAGGGCAGTGACGCCGGTAAAGGTCCGACCGCCGCGCTCCGACTTGGCAATGAGCAGATGCCGGTCCGCCAGGGCGGCGATCTGAGGCAGATGGGTCACGCACAGCACCTGCTTGCCGGCGCTGACAGCCTGCAGCTTCCGTGCAACCTTCTGGGCGGCGCGGCCGGAAACGCCGGCGTCCACCTCGTCGAAGATCAGGGTGCTTACGCTGTCGAGCTCCGCCAGGACATTTTTCATTGCCAGCATGATGCGCGCCAGCTCGCCGCCGGAGGCGACGCGGCTCATGGGCCGCAGAGCCTCACCGGCATTGGCGGACATGAGGAACGCCGCCTGGTCGGCTCCCGTGGGGCCCAGGGGGATCTCGGTAAAGCTGCATTCAAACTGTATGCGGGGCATATCCAGCTGACTCAGCTCCGTGAGCATCCGCTCGCGCAGTGCCTCGGCGGCCTGCATGCGGGTCCGGCGGAGCTCCATGGCCGCCGCCCGGGCCTCGCCCTCAAGCTTCTGCTCCTGTGCGCGCAGCTCGGCCAGACGTTCATCGGAGAAGCAGATCTCGTCCAGCTCCGCTTGCGCCCGTTCCCGGAAGGCCAGGATCTCGTCGCAATCAGCGCCGTATTTCCGGCGAAGGCGGTGGATCAGATCAAGCCTTGCCTCGATTTCATCCAGCTCCTCCGGCGAAAACTCGGTCTGCTCCCGCAGATCAATGAGCTCCTCGCACAGCTCCCGCGCATTTGCGTCCAGGGATGCGGCGCTGTGCGCCAGCTGCTCGATACGGCCGTCATACCCCGCGATCCGGTTCAGCGCGTACACCGCCTCGCCGATGAGGCCGGAGGCGCCGTCGCTTTCCTCGTCGCCGTAAAGGCAACGCAGCGCCGTGATCAGATTCTGCGTGAATTTTTCCGCGTTCTGCAGCAGCTTCCGCCGGGCCTCCAGGGCCTCGTCCTCGCCGCTTTTCAGCTCCGCCCGGTCGATCTCGCCGATCTGGTGGCGCAGCATTTCCGTCCGGCGCAGCTTCTCCCCTTCGTCGAGGCTCAGCCGCTCGATCTGCCGGCGCACCGCCGTCAGCGCCTGGTAGCTGCCGGTGTAGGCCTCATATTCAGCGCCATTGCGGGCAAACAGATCCAGATAGCGCAGGTGGTTTTCTTCGTCAAACAGCT
>CADBKB010000118.1 GCA_902795095.1 Oscillospiraceae bacterium | reverse complement strand
GCCGCACAGACGGAGCAGGAAATACACTTGCTGTAGTCGATGCGGGCCAGATTGTCAAAGACATGGATCGCATCGTGCTCACAGGCCTTTTCACAGAGCTTGCATCCGATACAGCCGATGTCGCAGTATTTCCGGAGGGCGCCGCCCTTTTCCTTGGAGGAGCATGCCACCACGATATCCTGCTTATAGGGGACCTCTTCGATGATGCCCCGGGGGCAGGCGTTCTTACAGGCCATGCAGCCCACGCATTTTTCGTGGTCCACCTGAGCCACGCCGTCTTTCAGGGAGATGGCGCCGGTGGGACACACCTTGACGCAGTTGCCGAAGCCGAGACAGCCGTAGGGGCAGTTGTTGGGGCCTCCTCCGGCCAGCTTTGCGGCGGCTTCGCAGTCCATCAGGCCGTCATAGCTGCCCTTTTTGGTGGCGTGAAAGCCGCGGCACTTGACCAGAGCGACCTTGCGCTCCATCTCCACCGATTCCACGCCCATGATGGCGGCGATCTCGTCGTTGACGGACTTGCCGCCCACGGCGCACATGCCGATCTTTCCGGTGCCGTCAATGATCGCCTGAGCATACGCCGCGCAGCCGGAGAAGCCGCATCCGCCGCAGTTGGCGCCGGGCAGAGCTTCGGTGATGGGCTCAAGACGCTCGTCCTTTTCCACATAGAAGACTTTGGAGGCCACCGCCAGAGCCAGACCGAACACGCCGCCCATGACGCCGAGAACCAGAATTGCAAATACAATATTCATACCGACGACCTCCTTAACCGATGCGCAGGCCCTGGAAGCCCATGAAGGCCAGAGCGATCAGACCGGCGGAGATCAGAGCCAGCGGAAAGCCCTCGAAGCATTTGGGACAGTCGCTGTTTGCCGCCAGACGCTCCCGCACGGAGGCGAAGAGGATGATCGCCAGGGTGAAGCCCAGACCGCCGGTGACGCCGTAAACCACAGACTGGATGAAGGTGTAGCCGTTCTGGGTGTTCTGCAGGGCGACGCCCAGCACCGCGCAGTTGGTGGTGATCAGGGGCAGGTAGATGCCCAGAGCCGAGTAGAGCGCCGGGACCACCTTCTGAAGGAACATCTCGATGAACTGCACCAGCGCGGCAATGACCAGAATATAGGCCACTGTCTGCATATAATCCAGTCCCAGCCGGACAAGAAGCAGATTCACCGCGTAGGTGACTGCGGAGGCCACGCCCATCACGAAGGTGACGGCCACGCCCATGCCGACGGCGGTGTCCATTTTCTTGGAAACGCCCATGAAGGGACAGATGCCGAGGAACTGGGACAGGATAAAGTTGTTGACGAGGATCGCGCCGATGGCGATAGAAAGAAGTTTCATGTCTCATCCGCTCCTTTCTTGTCTTTGGCCAGGAAATACTGGACCACGGCGATCAGTACGCCCAGCGTCAGGAATCCGCCCACAGGCAGGATCATCATCATGGCGGGGAACTGCTCCGGGAGGATCCGGATCCCGGCGCCCTCCGGGCCGAGAAGCCCGCCGCCGAAGGTGCCGCTGCCCAGGAACTCCCGGACCACGCACATGACGATCAGTACCACGGTATAGCCGATGCCCTGGCAGATGCCGTCAACGGCGGAAGCTGCTACGGAATTCTTCGAGGCGAAGGCCTCCGCCCGGCCCAGAATGATGCAGTTCACCACGATCAGCGGGATGAAGATGCCCAGAGACTCGCTCAGAGCGGGGAGGTAGGCCTGCATCAGCAGGTCTACCATGGTCACAAATCCGGCGATGACGACGATATAGGCCGCAATGCGGATCTTGGAGGGGATTACCTTCCGCAGCAGGGAGATGACCACGTTGGAGCAGATCAGAATAAAGGTCACCGCCACGCCCATACCGATGCCGTTAAACAGCGTGGTGGTGATGGCCATGGTGGAGCACATGCCCAGCAGCTGCACCAGCACCGGGTTCTGCGTCAGAAGCCCATCCTTGAATTGTTTTTTGAAATTCATGCTCCGTCCTCCTTTCAGCCCAGGTCAGCCGCTGCGGCCAGGGCGGCGTTGACGCCGGAGGTCACAGCGCGGGAGGTGATGGTGGCGCCGGTGAGGGCGTCGATCTCGCCGCCGTCCTTGCTGACGGCCAGTGTGCCGCTGGTTCCGGCGAACTGTGCGCGGAAGCTTTCCTTTGCCGCGTTGGCGCCGAGGCCGGAGGTCTCGGACATGGAGATGATGGACACGCCGGAGACGGTTCCGTCCGGTGCGATGCCGACCACCATGTCGATCTCGCCGCCGAAGCCGGAGGGGGTGACCTCCACCACATATCCGCCCTCGGAGGCGGCGTAGACGGTCTTGACCAGAGCGTCAGAGCCGGTATATTCCACCTCTTCATAAGAGGCGGAGGGAAGGACCTCCTGCATGGAGGCGGCAGTCTTTTCCTGATTGATGGCGGCGATGCGGTCAGCGGTGATATAATTCACCAGACCCAGCAGTCCGGCCACCACCACGGAGATCAGCAGCAGCGTTCCCGCCAGCTTCACGAAGTAGGACACGGAGGAGGTGTTTGCAGTTTGTGTCATTTGATCTCCGCCTCCTTCTTGGGTTTCACATAGCCGAAACGTTTGGGTGTGCCGATCTTATCCAGCAGATAGACCGACACGTTCATGATCAGAATGGCATAGGAGACGCCCTCTGCGTAGGATCCGAAGTAGCGGATGCCCATGGTGATCAGGCCGCAGCCGATGCCGTAGATGATCTGACCGGCCTTGGTCACCGGGGAAGTGGCGTAATCGGTGGCCATGAAGATGGCGCCCAGCATCAGACCGCCGGAGAGGACCTGATAGCCCGTCCACACCAGCCGGTCGTTCCCTTGGGGGAACAGGAACGCGATCACGGCCACGGTGGCCACATAGCTCACGGGGATCCGGGCGGAGATGATCTTCCGCACCAGCAGATACGCGAAGCCCGCCAGCAGCAGGATCGCGGAGGTCTCGCCCATGGAGCCGCCCACGCTGCCCACCAGACAGTCGATGAGCCGGTCCGCGGGGAGCGTGCCCTGATGAAGGGCAGCCATCGGCGTGGCGGCGGTTACCGCGTCGGCGTTGGAGCCGATCAGGTGCAGGGCCGTACCGATCTTGGGCCAGGTGGTCATCAGAACCGGGTAGGAAAACAGGAACGCCCGGCCCGCCAGGGCGGGATTGAGGAAGTTGCATCCGATGCCGCCGAAGAGCTGCTTGACCACGATGATGGCGAAGAAATCGCCGATGATGATGGCCCAGTAGGGAATCGTGGCGGGACAGACCAGCGCCAGAAGAATACCGGTGACCACGGCGGAGCAGTCGCCGATTGTGGCGTCCTTCTTCAGGACCCGCCGGTAGAGATACTCAAATGCCACACAGGCCGCCACGCTCACCGCCATGACCAGCAGGGCGCGCAGCCCGAAGAAATACATGGCCCCCAGCATGGCGGGAATCAGCGCGATCACCACGTCCAGCATGATGGAGCGGGTGTTGTCCGGGGAATGTACGTGGGGCGAACAGGATATGGTCAGGTTGATGGTTTCGTTGTCCATGTGATCGCCTCCTTAACCTTTCTTGGCCGCAGCCGCCCTGACCTTGGCCTTCGCGTTTTTGAAGCTCTGCACCAGAGGGATCCGGGAAGGGCAGATATAGGCGCAGGAGCCGCACTCGATGCAGTCGCCGATATTCCGGGCGTTGAGCTCGTCAATGTTGTCCTTCCGCTCCGCCTGGTAGAGATACAGAGGCATCAGGTGCATGGGACAGACGCCCACGCAGCGCCCGCAGCGGATGCAGTGGGGATTTTTGACCTCCTGGTTATCCTTCTGAGAGAAACAGGTAATGGCGTTGGTGCCCTTGATGATGGGGACGCTCAGGTCAAACTGGGCGATGCCCATCATGGGGCCGCCGGTGAGAACCTTGTAGGGGTCAGAGGCAAAGCCGTCCGCCGCGGCGATCAGGTCCGTATAGGGGGTGCCGATGGGCGCCAGAAAGTTTTTCGGCGTCCGGATGGCGCTGCCGGTGACGGTGACCGCCCGCCGCACCAGGGGCAGGCCCAGAGAGACCGCGTCATAGAGGGCGGCGCAGGTGGCCGCGTTGAACACGCCGCAGCCCACGGCGGCGGGAAGACCGCCCGGAGGCACCTGCCGTCCGGTGATGGTCTGGATCAGCTGCTTTTCCGCGCCCTGGGGGTAGCGGGTCTTGAGAACGCGAACCTCGATCTCGCCGGGACACTGCTCCTTCAGAATGGAAATCGCAGTCTTTTTGTTGGCCTCAATGCCGATATAGCCTTTCTCCAGGCCGAAGATCTTCAGCAGGACCTTCAGACCCTCGATGACCCGCTCC